>JAJBAV010000006.1 GCA_020532085.1 Candidatus Cloacimonadota bacterium
GCCTGTTCATCTTTCTTTCGCTTCGGTTGAGTCATGATCGTCTCCTTGTCTGTTAGTTTTGTCAAAACCATCAAAACAAAGAGCGGGATCTGGCTCAACCTTTTTCTTCATCTGCCGTTACCTATTTGACACCAACCTTTGAGACGCTACCGTTCGCTCCCAATATCAATACGGTATCAATACGGAATCATTACAGATGAAATCCGTATTGATTCCGTATTGATACCGTATTGATATTGGGAGCGATATTAGTTTCAAAACCTTATGGCGATGAAGAGTGCCGCAGAAGATATCCGGCGCTTCAAACAGCAGCAGCAGGTTACCAAATCGGCTGGAAGAAGAACCAATACTTCAGCTTGGTGGGTGTCCGGAATTCATTCCGTAACACGGGAATCGTCTCAATGCGGAGTTTTATCAGGTGGAAGGAACAGGGCGCTCAAACGTGGGATAAGATGAAGAAGCCTTTTCTCTTTATGCCATTATCCCCATATTCAGCTGTAGTTGCAGCCCTTGCAGCCTTCCAGGATGTCTCCGCGTCTGTCGCGGTGGGCCTGGCGCATGGCTTTGAACTCCGGGCCGTTCCAGATGTCCAGCAGGGCATCCTGGCAGATGTGGCCGAGGAACTGCTGTTTGGCGGGATCGATGGCGCAGCCTTTGGCGGGGCAGATGGGGACGCGTCCGTCGGGCCTAACTTCCAGGTCCTTGAAGGGCAGGGTGCAGACGGGAGCTGTGTGCTGGTCGTAAACCGGGGCGTAGAAAACGTCGGTGTCGTATTCCGAATCCGGATGCTTGAGCAGCAGCTGGGGCAGCACGGTGTCGGCATAGCGTTTCCAGAAGAGGGTTTCAGAGCGTTCCAGGTGCCGGGTGGAAGGGCGCAGCATCAGGCGGGCTTTGATGAGGGTCCTGCTGTTCAGCCTGTCCCGCAACGCGCGCATGTGCCGCAGGTTGCGGATCAGGCGCAGGTAGCTGGCGTTTTTGCGGGAGGCTTCATAGACCTTGGCGCCACCGGCATCGATGGAGATCTCGATCAGGTTCACGCCGGAAAGCAGGATCTCGTCGATGTGGTGAGGGTCCTGCCACTGGCCGTTGGTGATCACGGAGAGGTATCTGGTGAGGGGGGCCAGCTTGGTGAGCATTTCCGCGCATTTGGGATGCAACATGGGCTCGCCGCCACCGATGCGCACGCGGTTGATCTTGGCGGCGCGGAGGTTTTCCAACAGGCAGCCGAAAACCTCATCGCTCATCATGGTGCGGGGGTGGGGGAAAAGCGGATTGTTGCAATACACGCAGGCGAGGTCGCAGGCGTCGGTGAAATCGACAGAGAGCAGGGGTGGTTTGGGCGGATCGGGCAGGCGGAGCGGATATTTGAGTTCGATCAGCTCGCGCAGGGGCACTCGCTGCATCAGCACGTGGCCGTTCAGGCGCAGATAGTAGCCCCAGTGGGCGGCAATCCAGGCCAGGTCTTGAAATTTGTTCGATCCATATTGTTTGTCGGGCAAGCTATCCTCTCTTTTTTTGCTGAAACACCGGAAACCAGGTCGGTCTCCGGTGTTTCAGACCATATTTGGGGTGGGATTACTTCATCAACACCATTTTACGGGTGGAGCTGAATTTGCCGGAGCGCATACGGTAGAAATAGACTCCGCTGCTCACGGGGGAATTGTTGGCGTCAAGTCCGTTCCATTCCGTGGTGTGGGCACCAGCTGGCAGCTCAGCGTCAAGCAGTGTTTTCACCAGTTGGCCCTTCTGGTTGTAGATCTCGAGGTTCACGGCACCGGGTGAGGCCAGCTCGAAGCTGATCTGGGTGCTGGGATTGAAGGGATTGGGGAAATTGCCCTTGAGCCCGGTGGTCAGGCCGGGAGTGGTGTTGTCCGCCGCGGGAGTGTGTTGGAAAGAGTTCCCGGCGCGGTTGTAGCCTCCCAGGTAGCAGGGCCAGGCAATGCTTTGGGCGGGGCGTTTCACGTCGATCACGTAGAAGGAGGCGTCGTTCGGGATCACGATGTCCAGATCGCCGTCCAGATCGATGTCGCTGAGGGCGGCGGAAGTTTTCACGTTGCCGTTGATGCGGATGGGGAAATTGGCGGATTCGGTGCCGTCGAGCCTGACGCTGTGCACGTAGCCGTTGGTGTCGCCGAAGATGATGCCGGCTTGGTTGTCGCCGTCAAAATAGGCCACGGTGGGTGTGCATTCCACGGCCTGGCCAACGTTGATGGGGGTTCCGGGCAGGTCGGTCCCGGTGGGAGTGAGCACGTTCACCATGCCGGTGGCACCGATCACGATGATCTCCTGGTTGCCGTCGCCGTTCACATCGGCCACCACGGCCCCGGTCTTGAACTGTCCACCCACGTTTTTCTGGAAGAGCACGGTTCCGTCGTGGTTGTAGGCCAGCACATAGCCGGCGGTGCTGGTGGTGACGATGATCTCGGGGTGGTTGTCGGAATCGAGGTTGGCGATGGTGATGGGATTCTGGGAGCCGCCCTGCATGGTCACGGGGAAGCCGGCGATGTTCTGTCCGGTGGCGCTGTTGATGGCGTGGAGGGCGCCATTGAGGGTGGCCACGAGGATCTCGTGGATGCCGTCACCGTTTAGGTCGGCCACGGCCGGGGTGCCAAGGCAGGCGCCGCCCAGGGCCACGGGGAAATTGGGATAGGGGGTGCTGTCGCCATTGAGCACCACCAGGCTGCCGGTCTGGGTGACGGCGATCACCTTGCTTTGGTTGTTGTTGGCCAGATCGGCGATCACGGGCCCGTTGCGCAGGGTTCCGCCCGCGGGTGCCGTCCAGAGGGTGTTTCCGGCAGGGCCGAACAGCATGATGTTGTTGTTTTGAAGGCTGGCGGCAAAGTCTTTCACGCCGTTGTTGTCAACGTCGCCCATGGCGATCGATCCCACCACGGCGCAGCCCACGTTGATGGGGAAGCCGGCAACAGATGCTCCGCCTTCCTTCACGGCGTGGATGTTTCCTGAGGGATCGCCGAAAATGATCTCCTGGTCCGGGTTGGCGTCGATGCTGTGGATGATGGCGCTGGAGGTGGAGGCACCGCCGAGGGCCACCGGCCAGCCGGATTGGATGAGGGAAAGGTTCACCTGGAAGGGAATGGTTTTGGTGTAGGGGAACGCCGCTCCGGGGTTGGCAGTGACCACCAGTTCAAAGGGGATGGGTTCCGAAGGCAAAGCGGAGATGGCCTGGAACTTGAAGGGCTGGCTGTTGTTCCACATCGTGCTGCCAGGGGTCAGGTTGCCGTAGCTGGCTGTGTTGTCGATGATGGTGATGCCGGGATAGCTGGTGGTGAGGGTGGCGCTGAGACCGGTGGCGGTGAGCCAGGCCAGGCCGGTGAAGGGATCCAGGTAGTTGTTCAGGGAAACTTTCAGCCGGATGGTTTCGCCGGGATTGGGGATGCCGTCGCCGTCGCCGTCGAACTCTTCCACAGCGGTGGCGTCGATGGTGATGTTGGGGATCTTGTCAAACATGGTGGCGGTGAAAGCGTTGATGCGTCCGGCGCCAAGCTTGTCCACATAGGTGGGATTGGCTTCGTAGATGTAGTCGGCGGTCATCATCACTCGCTGCATCAGCTGGGCGGGGGTGAGTTCCGGATGCAGGGCCTTCACCAGGGCGCAGACGCCGGCAGCCACGGGCGAGGCCATCGAGGTGCCGTCATAGGCGTCGTAACCGTTTCCAGCAATGATGGTGGAGAGAATGCCTTCGCCGGGGGCGCAGATGTCGATGGGGGTGCCGTAGTCTGAAAAGCTGGATTTAACGTCATTCTGGCCGGTGGAAGCCACGCAGAGGGCGTTGGTGCAGTCGGCCGGGTAATCCTGATAGCTGGCGTTGTGTTCCGTGTTTTCGTTGCCGGCGGCGGAGACCACCAGGGCGCCAAGGGCGGTGGCGTAATTCACTATGGAATTGGGGTAGGCGCCTGTTCCGGGACTGCCCCAGCTGGCGTTGATGATGTGGGCGCCAACTTCGGCGGAGTATTTGATCTGGTCGTAAGCGTAGGAAATTCCCTGGGAGGGCGAGGTATTGGAAGCGCCCTTGCAGGAAATGAGGGAGACGATGGGCGAGGTGCCCACCAGGCCGATGGCGTTGTTGCCAACGGCGCCGGCGCAACCGGCCACGTGGGTGCCGTGGTCGTTCGAGGCGTAGGTTTGGATCGGGTTGTTGTCGCTGTTGTAAAAATCCCAGCCCACCAGGTCATCTATCTTGTTTCCGCCTTCTCCGGCGTCAACGCCATTGCCGCCGGTGATGGTGCCGGCATCCCAGTTGATGGTCATGCCGGGTGATTCGGCGGGATTGACCCAGATGTTGCCCCGCAGGTCCGGGTGGTTCCATTTCACGCCGGAATCTGTGATGGCCACCTTGACGTCGAATGAGCCCTGGATGTAGTCCCAGGCGTCAAAGCTTTGGATGCGGGTGTGGGTGTATTGCTGGGTTACCATGGGGTCATTGGGTACGAATTTGCTGCGCGCGATGCCTTCCAGCTCCGCGTAGATGAGGTTGTGGTCCTTGGCCAGGGCCTCCACGGCGGCGTCGATGCGGTCGTCGGAATCCAGGATCAGGCGATAGGTGTTTTGCAGGTAGATCCCGTTGTCGTTCCAGGTGGGAACTTTCACGTATGGATGCATCTGCTGCAGTTCCACGATCCCGTATTCCGCGGCCAGTTCGTCGAAGGAACCCAGGCCGGTGCAGGCACGTCCGTTTTGCACGGACCAGTCTATCTTTCCGGTGTCGTTGCCCACCGCGTCTTTGGTGAAACAAACGATCACGGACCGGGAGTAAAAGTAGTCGGGGTCGAATTTAACCGCGAACATCGCGCTCACCGCGACGATCAGCAGGCTCAGGAGGATCAGCTTTTTCATTGGCACCTCGGGTTGGTTTTTGTTTTTTTTCCTTAAATCTCAGGGGGGCGATTTAGTCAATACTTTAATCCGCCGGGGTGGACATCAGTAGAGGATAAGTTTTTCCTTGTCAGCGAATTGGCGTGTGTAGAATTTTTTGATCAGGGCGTTGCTTACCTGCTCGAGGTCCGGGTCCGCGGCGATGATGGCAAAGGCGTCTTCCCGGGCTTCCTTCAGCACCGGCTGGTCCGCCACCAGGTTCGCGAAGTTGAACTGGGGCAGGCCGCTCTGCTCGGTTCCGAAGAATTCCCCGGGTCCCCGCAGCTGGAGGTCCTTTTCCGCGATCAGGAAGCCGTCCGTGGTCTTGGCCATGGTGTCCAGGCGTTCGCGGGCCACTTTGCTGAGCGGAAAATGTTCGATCAGATAACACCAGGCCTGCTGTCCGCCGCGTCCCACCCGGCCTCGCAGCTGATGAAGCTGGGCCAGGCCAAAGCGTTCCGCGTGCTCCACGATCATCACCGAGGCGTTGGGAATGTCCAGCCCCACCTCGATCACGGTGGTGGAAACCAGGATCCGGATCTCGCCGGCCTTGAAACGCAGCATGATGGCGTCTTTCTCTTTGGAAAGCATTTTGCCGTGCAGCAGCACGCAACTGTATTGGGGGAAAACCTTGGTGGAAAGATGGATATGCATCCTCTGGGCATCCAGGAGGTCGAGTTTGTCGGATTCCTCGATCAGGGGGCAGACCACATAGACCTGGCTCCCGGCGGCCAGTTCCCTGGCCACTTCGCGGTAAACGAGGTCGATCTTCTGGTTCGAGCGCACGAGGGTTTTCACTGGGACCCTGTCCGGTGGAAGTTCGTTGAGGGTGCTCACTTCGAGATCGCCAAAGACTGTGAGGGAAAGCGATCTGGGGATGGGCGTGGCGCTGAGGTAGAGCAGGTCCGGATGCTTGTCCTTTCTGGCCAGGGTGGCGCGCTGCTGCACGCCGAAACGGTGCTGCTCGTCCACGGCCACGAAGCCCAGCTTCTCGAAGGAGATGTCGCCCTGCAACAGGGCATGGGTGCCGATGATCAGGTTGGCCGAGCCCGCGGAGATGTCGGCCTTGGTTTGGGCTTTGCCCTTGTAGGACCCGCCTTTGAGCAGCGCCACTTGGACGGGGAAATCCTTCAGCAGGCGGGTGATGTTGGCATGATGCTGGTCCGCCAGGATCTCCGTGGGAGCCATCAGCGCGGCCTGGAAGCCGTTTTCCACCGCCAGCAGCATCGCGAAGAGGGTCACGATCGTCTTGCCGGAACCCACGTCCCCCTGCAGCAGCCGCGACATCTGCCGCTCGGAACCCATGTCCGCGAAGATCTCATTGATCACGCGTTTCTGGGCCTGGGTGAGCCGGAAAGGCAGCTCGCGGTAGAGCCTGGAGGTCAGTTCCCGCTTGTTTTCGAACCGGATGCCCCGCACTTCATGGGCGTGAAAGCGTTTGTGGCGGGCCCAGAGCAACTGGGAATAAAAGAATTCCTCATAGACAAAGCGTTTGCGCACCTGGTCCAGTTCTTCGGGTCGCAGGCTGAAGTGCATCTTTTGCAGAGCCACCTTGCGGGGCAGGAACCCGCGTTTGGCGATCAGATCCACGGGCAGGTTTTCCTCGATCTGGGCGGCGTAGAGCTCGAACGCGCCGTAGATAACGCGGCGGAGGAAATTCTGGGTGAGGTCGCCGCTGAGCCCGTAAACCGGCAGATACTCGCGTGTTTTCCAAAAATCCAGTTCCTCGCTGTCGTCCACAAACTCCACTTCCGGGTGCATCAGCTGCAGCTGGCCGTTGTATTCCGTAAGGTTCCCGGCCACCCAGAGCATGGCTCCCGGCTTGAACAGCCCCGGGAACTTTTGGGGATAGCTGAACCAGGAGCAGACGATGGTGGCGCGGCCGTCGCTGATGCCCACGCTGAGCAGGTTTTTCCCTTTTCTGGTGCTGCGTTCGTCCACCCAGCTGATCATCGCCGTGAGAGCGAGGTTGTCGCCGGGTTTCAGCTCGCGCAGCGAGGGGTTGAGCTTGCGGTTGATGTAGGCCCGGGGAAAATGCTCCATCAGGTCGATGACCGTGTCGATGCCCAGTTTGGCCAGTTGGCGCGCGCGGAAATCCCCCACCCCCTTGAGAAATTTAACCGGGGTGCGAGTGTCTTTTACGAATTCAGCCTTTTCCATTTGGAGGACATTCTCGCGGATGGCAAAATGTTGTCAACATCCGTGTACAAGGCATCGCCTGTCCCGGCCGCGAGCTGGCTGAACCAACGGCCGCGGGCCACGGCATTTTTTCCTTGACCGCGGGTAGGGGGTGGATTATTATGTTTCGGAACAGCAGTTGAAGCGCTATGTGATTGGTTTTATATTTTCAATACAACAATATTCCCGGGGCCAGTGGCTCCCGGTTTCAGGAGAAAACGATGAAAGTGTTCAAACGCATATTCCCCCTGTTGGTGGCCCTCAGCCTGATGTCCTGCGCCGTGGCCCAGACCAACGACTTCCAGGCCGACGATATTCCGCGGTTCCGCCCCACTGCCGGCGGCAGCGCGCCCGTTTGGGGCAGCGAGCCCAACCCGGTGGTCAACGTGGTGCGCCAGGTGCGCGAATCCGTGGTGCAGATCAAGGTCGAGGCCAAGGTCACCGTCCAGAATTTCAACAATCCCTTCTTCGACGACGATTTCTTCCGCTATTTCTTTCCCCAGCAGCCCCGTGAGATGCAGCGCCCGGTAACCTCGATGGGCAGCGGCTTCATTTATGAATACAATCCCCAGACCCGCGAGGCCTTCATCATGACCAACAACCACGTGGTGGAAAAAGGCCGGGAAGGCACCATCACCGTGACCCTGGCCGACAAGGTGAACTACACCGCCACCGTGGTGGGGCTGGATCCGAACACCGATGTGGCCGTGATCAAGATCACCCTCAAGGAAGGGGAAAAGATCACCATCGCTCCGTTGGGCGACTCCTCTAACCTCGAGATCGGCTCCTGGGCCATCGCCATCGGCAATCCCTTTGGTGACGTGGGCCTGGACCGCACCGTGACCCTCGGCGTGATCTCCGCCATCGGCAGAAGCAACCTAAACTTTGGCAACAATTCCCCCATCTATCAGGACTACATCCAAACCGACGCGGCCATCAATCCCGGCAACAGCGGCGGCCCCCTGCTCAACATCCACGGTGAGGTGATCGGCATCAATTCCGCCATCACCAGCACTTCCGGCGGCAACATCGGCATCGGTTTCGCCATTCCCGTGAACCTGGCCAAACGCGTGGTGGAAGACCTAGTGGCCAATGGCAAGGTGACCCGCGCCTACATCGGCATCTCGCCTCAGGAGATCACTTCCGACCTGATGGAGGCCCTGAACCTGTCCGAGGTCTCGGGAGTGCTGGTGGCCAAAGTTGAGATCGATTCCCCCGCGCACAAGGCCGGTCTCTCCGTGGGCGATGTGATCCTGGAATTCAACGGCGAGAAGGTTCCCAACGTTTCCAAATTCCGCATCGCGGTGGCCACTTCCAGGGTGGGCACCAAGGTTCCTGTGAAGATAGTACGCGAAGATGAGACCAAGACCCTCTACATCCAGCTCGACAATTTCCCCGAGGACAAGGTGGCCGAGGCTGAAGCAACCCCCACTCCGGAAAGCGGCGCCGGGATCAGCGTGGAGGCCATCGACAGCGCCTACGCCCAGCGCAACAACATCAAAGCGGACAAGGGCGTGATCGTGAGCGCCATCGAATCCAATTCCCCCGCCTCCAAAGCCGGCATCCAGGTTGGCTTCGTGGTACTGAAGGTTGGCAACACCGAGGTGAACAGCCCGGATGAGTATAGAACCGCCATCGACGCGGCCATTGCCAAAATGCGGGAGGACGGGCGCAACACCTTGATCCTCTATGTGCAGGACCGCAACAAGACAGAGCAGTTCGTGGTGCTCAAATTCAACTGATACATTATAAAACGCATACATGGAAAAACCCCGTCAGCCGGCGGGGTTTTTTCGTTGGGATCAAGCTCTGCCCGTTCCGCTCCCGTTGCTTCAGTCCGAGCTCAGCTCAGAGATCCCGGGATTAAAGGCCAAAAGTGGTTTTCGGGCAGAAAAACCCCGTTCCAAACTGGCCGGGGGGAACGGGGGCGTTTAAACTCAGGAAAGGAGGCCGGGGCTATTCGGTCGTATATTCCACCCAGAAATCTTCCCAGGCCCAGTCCCAGCCGGCGTAAACCCAGTGACCTTCACCCAGGTACCAGTAGTACATTTCCATGTCTTCGTCAATATCATACTCATCACCATGGCGTTCCACCAGGGCTTCCATCACCAGGTCCTCGATGTCCTCATCCTCCTGGAGCAGATATACTATATACCAGTCCTGCAGCACGCCGTCGGTGAATTCCAGCTCGATGCTACTCACGTAGTAGTTGTCTTCCGGGCTCATTTCCACCGAGTTGTCAATGTCGGAGGTTACGGAAAAGCCTTCGTCTTCCAGATGCTCAACGGCCTGCTCTTTGGTCATGCCGTAGCGGATATCGAAAAGGCCGGTCTGGGCACTCAGGGAGAGGGCGAAGACCAGCAGGATAAATGTCAAAAGAGTCTTGTTCATGATTAAACTCCTGTTAATTTTGCAGGACAGTATAATGGCTAAGGAAGGCCTGCCAAACCCTATTTTTGGATTGGGCAAACATTGCTCAGCGATCGAGGGAAATGATCTGGGCCAGGATGGAAACGGCAATCTCGTATGGGGTCTGCGATCCGATGGGCAATCCGACCGGCGCGGTGACCCGGTCCAGTTGCTTTTGGCTGTGGCCTTTTTTCCACAACTCCGTGAAGGTGGCCTGAACTTTTTTCTGGCTGCCGATCATGCCCAGATACGCGAAAGGCTTGTTGAGGCAGAGCTCTAGCACATGCTGGTCGTGAGTGTGGCCGTGGGTCATGATCACGATCAGGGCCGCGGGTGAAAAGCTGACCCCGCCGTCAAGCGTGCTAAAATCGCTCAAACGCTTGTCGGAACAAATCTCCGGCGGTACGCGCTCCAAAATCTCGGCGCGGTTGTCGATGAGGCGGGTTTGAAAACCGCAGAGCCCGGCCAGGTGGGCCAAAGCCCGGCCGCAATGCCCGGCGCCGATGATCTGGAGAAGTTTGCCAGGGTTCAGCGGCTCGATGAACAGCCGCACCTGGCCTCCGCAGTTCATCGCGGTGGGAATGGCCTCGTCGGAATGAGTGCTCTCGCCGGCTGCGGAGAGGTTGTAGGTCCTCAGCACCGGCTTTTCCGGCCGCGAGGCCTGCACCCAGGCGATCACGCCATGTTCCAGTTCTCCGCCGCCGAGGTTGCCCTGTTCCCTTCCCTGCGCGGGAATCAGCATTTTCATGCCCGGTTTGGCGGGGGTGGAACCTTCCACCTCAACAATGGTAACCTGCCAGGCGGCCTGTCCGGCGCTGACCAATTCGTTCAAAGAGCTGTAGTATTGCCGGGGGTCCATCTTTCCTCCGTCATTGGCCGGAAGGTGTGCCGAACACGATCTGGTAGGCGCAGGCGGCACAGGCGACGGCCACGTTGAGCGAGTTTTTCCAGCCCTGCACAGGCAGACAGATCGTCCGGTCGCACAGGGCCAGAACTTCATCCGATATGCCCAGGCTTTCGTTCCCCAAAACCAGGGCCAGGGGCAGCTGAAAATCCTCTGTGAAGACTGATCCCGCCTGGGGCGAGGTTTCCAGGGCATAAACCTGGTAGCCTTTGGCTTTGGCTTCCCGCACCGCCTCTGGTGTTTCCTCAAACTGGCGCCAGTCCACCCGGGCGGCGGTTCCCCGGGCGGTTTTTACCAAAGCGGGGTCAGAAGGCGTGGCGGTTACTCCGCACAACCAGATCGCGCCCAGCCCCAGGCATTCGGCGCTGCGGAAGATGGAGCCCACGTTGAAGGCGGAGCGGAGGTTGTCCAGGATCAGGATCACGTGTCCGGCCCGTTCGAGCGACTTGAGACCGGCGAAGCGGGGGCCATCAGTCTGTTTCAGGGAAAACTGGGTGTCCTTGAAAGACTGGCCCAGCGAACTTTTAAAGCGGGCGATGGCCAGGAGGGCGGCCCGGGGGGTGGCCGCCGTGGCCAGGTCTTGGGAAAGCCTGAGAACGTTGTCTGGAATTGGTCCCGCCATCCAGGCCACGCATTCACCCAGATGCGCGGTCAGTTCTGAAGCTGGTTCCCCGGCGGACAAGATCCTTTCCAGGGAGGCTGCCAGCTTATCCAGGGCCTTGATCTGGGCAGCGGGGGGGAGGCTTTGGAACTTGCCTGGGCTGAAACTGCCGCGGGTCTTCATGAGTGGATCAGTTCGATCAATTTGGCCGCCGTGAGCAGGGTTTCGGCGATGTAGTCCGGCTGCCGCGGCCAGTCTTGCAGGCCGGAGAGCATTTCCTGAGCGCCGTTGCCCGTGAGCAGCAGGATGGAACGGAGGCCGGCGTTTTTGCCAAAGGTGATGTCCGTCTGGCGGTCACCGATCATCCAGGAGCGGCCGGGATCGATCCGGTGGGCGCGCCGGGCTTTGTGGAACATGCCCAGGCCGGGTTTGCGGTCCTCGTGCTCGATGTTGTAGGGGGCAACGCTGCCGCTGGCGAAATAGGGGGAGAAGTGGAGTCCGTCCAGCTTCACCTTCTCGGCGGCCAAAAGCTTGCGCAGCCTTGCGTGCACGCGATTCAGGGAGGGGATGTCGAAACACCCCCTGGCGATGCCGGACTGGTTGGTGACCAGGATGAGCAGATAGCCCAGCGACTGCAGCAGCCGCAGCGCCTCACCGGTCCAGGGATAGAGTTCGTAAGCGGCGGGATCGCCGATGTAGCCGAACCTGTCGGGGCTGATGCAGCCGTCGCGGTCCAGGAACACGGCGCGTTTAGAAGCTTTTGCTGTCACTGGTTTGAAACCTCAGGGCGTCCGGCAGGGCCAGGTTGAACAGCGCCACCTTGTACTCCCAGTAATCGTTGCGGCGGGTGTAGCTCAGCTCCAGTTTCCAGCAATGCAGATCGCGGGTAACGCGGATGGTCTGGGAAAGCTGTTCGCCGGTTTTCAAGCTGAAATAGCTGCCGTAGGCCACGCTCCAGTTCTTGGTGAGGCGCAGTGAGCTGTCCAGGCGCAGGTTTTGGGAGCTGGGATCGAAGAGGTTCGTGGTGGCGCTCAGATCGTGGGAGACCGCCACCCGCCAGGTATTGCTGGATTCGGCTGCGGACAGGGGCTGGGATGGCATCTGAAGGCTGTCCGCCTGCTGGTAGGGGTCAAAGATGCGGTTCTTGGCCTTCTGGAAATAGTCCTGATAGGGCGCGGAGCCCGTGAGGGTGAAGCCCTGAGAGAAATACTGGCTGCCGATCTGCCAGTCGTTCCAGCTCATCCCGTAGGGGCTGTGGCTCAGGCTGTACTGGGCGGAATAGGCCAGCGAAAGGCCTTCCAGCCTTGTTTTGGTGCCTGGCAGTTTGAGGCTGCCCAGGCTGAAGCTGCCGGGACGGAACGCCGCCGTGTGGGAGATTGTTTGAAAGGGCCTGACGTCCGGGTTCAGCAGATTCGCCGAGCTGCGGCTGCTGAGGCTGAGCACGTCGTTGATCTTGCGGTCGTCCTTGCCGAATTTGATCTGCCACTTCTGGTCCAGAGAGAGGTTCAGGTTCGCCGAGCGGGCGGAATTGAGCAGCCCGATCCCGCCGAAGCTGTAGAAGCGGGAATTGGCGGAAAAATCCGGATTGAAGCTGATCCCCGCGTTGGGAGTGAGGATGTGGCGCAGGGATTTGAGCCAGCCTTGCTTGAAGTTGCGGATGCCGTAGACGTTGAAACTGGCGTTCGTATAGGCGTTGTAGTCGTTGCCCCGCACCAGGGTGGCGCCGTTTTTGTCGCGGTCGAACCAGGCCTCGTTGTAGCGGGCGCCGTGCTGCAGGCCCAGCCAGCCGAAGGCTTTCCAGCTGTAAGAAAGGCCCAGCTGCTGCTTGATCCCGAAATTGTGCCACACCGAATCCGCTTCGGCGTAGCGGTTGTTCCAGACGTAATCCATGAACTGGCGGTCGCTGGAGTAGAGGCTGCCGCTGTGGTCCAGGCGCAGGTTGTAGCTGTAGTTGAGGTTGCTCCACCAGGCGTCCGGGCTGCGCTCGGGCTTGTAAAACAGTTCATAGAGCGGCCGGGTGGGCAGGGCGAAGGAGGCCGAGGGCAGCGAGACCGTGCCGCGGTTGTTGATCAGATCTTCGGTGTAGGAGGCACCCACGTTCAGATACGAGCCCAGCAGCGGCCGGCGGTAGGAAAGCGAGGAAGTGACCGTCTGGGCCAGGCTTTCGTCGATATCCGAGCTCCCCTCCCAGATGCGTTTGTTGCTCACGAAATCCACGTTGGCGTCGAAGGTGGCCCGGTTGCCCAGTTCCTGGTGGTGAGTGGCGCGCAGCGACCAGTCGTTGAAGGACTGGCTGCCGCCTGATCTCCTTTGGAAAGCGGCGTTGAGGTTGCCGTTCAGCAGATAGCGGCGCAGATAGTCCAGCTGCAGTTCGGCGCGCCAGCCCGTCCGCTCGTAAAGGTCCAGGCTCAGGATCAGGTCCGCGTAGTCCTTGTAGGGATAATACCAGGCGATGTCGCGGAAAAACTTGCCGTCGATGGTGTTGTAACCCGGCTGGGGGATCAGAAAACCCGGCTTGCGCCCGCTCTGCAGCGGCACCACGATGAAGGGGAAGTAGAAGACGGGCAGGTGGTTCACATAGGCGATCACGGGCTTGCCCACGATCTTGTCCCCCCGGTAGATGCGCAGCTTTTTGGCCGTGAACCAGAAATCCGGCTCTTCGTTCTCGCAGGTGGTGAAGCTGCCGTTGTCCACGTCGTAGGCCTCGGCGCTGATCTTGCGGATCTCGTCCCCGGTGTAGTAGCTTTTCTCCATCCGGCTGATCCCGCCGGAAAGCGATCCCGTCTGGCTGTCGATGTCGTAGGCCACGTCGTCGCCGAGGATGATCTGGTCGCCGTCGCGCATCACGGTGTTGCCCTGGCTGAAGGCGCGGTTGTTTTTCAGGTCCACCAGCAGCGAATCGCTGCTGATCTCGAAGCTCTGGTAGCTGATGCTGGTGTTGCCGTAAAGGCGGATCTGCTCCAGCGCGTGGTTGTAGGCCAGGCTGTCGGCCGCGTAGGCAAGCGAATCCTCCGGGGCCGGGGCCTCCGGCAGCGAGTCGGCGGGAGCCAGGGCCGGGGGAATTTCCTGGGCCGCCTGCGCCGGAAGCGGCATCCGGCCAAAAGCCAGAAGCAGAATCAGGAGCAGGGCGGATCTTCTCATCGCGGCAGGGGCGGTTCAGGCCAGGTCGTCAAAGATGTCCAAAGCTTCCCGGTCCTTGGAGGGACAGGGGCTGGCCAGGTTGTAGCCCACGCTCAGGACCTGGATGTCGTTCACGTTGCTGGCCAACAGCGGGGCGGGGAGGAGGTGGTTGATGCCTTTGAGGGCGGAAAAGCTGTCGCAGTTCCTTTTGGCGGCCACGGGGTCGATCCCGGCCGCCTGGAGCAGGGCCAGGGTGTTGCTGTCGGCCCAGGCGCCGCCATTGCCGGGAACGTTGTCACAGCCGTCGGTGGCGAAGCAGAACAGGGCCGTTTCCTCCTGTTTGGCCAGATAGCGGGCCAGCAGCAGCGCCAGATGGCTGCAGCGGCCGCCCAGGCCTTTGCCGCTCACCTTCAGCGGTGATTCGCCGCCCCAAACCTTCATGAAGGGCGGATGCAGCCGATAGTGCGGGCTGTTGGCCTGGCGCAGGGTCTCCTTGATCCCGTCGGCCAGTTTGGGCAGGGGGCAGCTTTGAAAAGCGTCTTCCACCAGCACCCGGAAACCCTGCTCACGCAGGTCCGCGGCCAGCAGCTCGCGAAAGCTCTTGTTGTCGGCCACAAAGCGGTACTCGATGTGTTTGGCCCCCAGTTTGAAGCGCCAGCCCACGCCCGCTTGCTCGCCCGGCTCCAGCGGCGTGAATGGCCCGGAGCCAAGCACCCAGGGATCGTTGCCCTCCACGTCGGAAACGGCGAAGATCCTGATCCGGCGGGCCTTGGTGAATTCCAGCGCCTTGCCGCCCTTCACCAGGGACAGCTCGGCCCGTTCGCGGTTGATCGCGGCGATGTCCTTTCCGCTTCTCAGCAGGCGTTTGTGCTGTGCCGCCAGGGTGGCCAGGTCGCTGCCTTCGGGAAGCAGCTCAAAGAGCGCGGAACTGCCTCCGGAGAGCAGGATGAGGAGGTCGTCCCCGGCCCGCAGTTGCTTCAGCCAGGCGGCGATGAGCGCGCTGGAGGCCAGACTGTTCCCGTCCGGCAAAGGGTGGCCGCCGGACAGGATGTCCAAACCGGGGATGGGACCGTGGCTGAGGCTGGGTTTCGTGAGCACCAGGCCCTCTGCCCTGATGCCCCGCCCGGCCAGGGCGTTCACGCTCACCGCGGCCATTTTCCAGGCCGCCTTGCCGATGGCCAGCACCCGCACGCGCGCCCCAAACTGCGCCTCCCGGAGGCCTGCGGCCAGCACCGGATACTGGCAGTAGCGGTGCATCAACTGGATGTAGCTCTGGTAAACCAGATGGTGAAGACTGCTCAATTTCACTACCTAAAACGTATTTCCAAACATTTAAAATGCAGGAAAGAATTTAGTCAAGTCCATTTTTCAGCTGCCCAGCCAACGCCACTTTTCCGCCCGGACCGCTCCTCTCTGCGCCTTGCTTTGGCCCTCTGCCGCAATAAAAATCCTTTACAAAAAAAGCCTCACGGAAAACGTGGTCTTTCTGAAATGTCCTTAGGAGATAGTTATGTCAGACAAGGTGCGTGAAACCAGCAGCAAAGCTGCGCTGAAAGAAATGCGGGAAGAGTATCTTCGTTTGCTCGAAGAGTCTTTCCAGGCCACTGCGGAATTCAAGAAAGGCGACGTCGTTGAAGCCCCGATCATCAGTATTGGAGATCATCACATGATCCTGAGCCTGGGCGGGAAGTTCGACGCCTATGCCGAAAACGGCGAATTTGCCGATGACAAGGGCGAGCTGCCCTATGCCGTCGGCGACACCCTCAAGGGTTACATCGTTGACAGCAACGACCAGGGATTCGTCATCGGCAAAAGCCTCACCAAGCAATATGTGGACAAACAGTCACTGCTCGACGCTTTCGAGCGCAAGATCCCGGTTTCCGGCAAGGTCTACGCCGTCACCAAGGGCGGGTTCAACGTCGATGTTCTCGGCGCCCGCGCTTTTTGCCCCCTTTCCCAGATCTCGCTGCGGGGCGGTGATGGAAACGTTGACTACATCGGCAAGACCATGGATTTCGTGGTGATCGAGTGTTCCGAAAATTGCCGCCGCGTGGTGGTTTCCCACCGCCAGCTGCTGGAAGCCGAGGAATCCGAGAAGAGGGCCGAGGCCCTGAAGAATCTCCAGATCGGCGCGACGGTCACCGGCAAGGTGGCTCGCATGACCAGCTTCGGCGCCTTTGTCGATCTGGGCGGCATCGAAGGCCTGATGCACGTTTCGGAGATCTCGTGGCAACACGTCGTGAAGCCTCAGGACGCCCTGAAACAGGGCCAGGAAATCGACGTGAAGATCCTGGACATCAAGGGCGAAAAGCTCTCCCTTTCGATGAAAGCCCTGATGGAAAATCCCTTTGAACAGCTCGTCAAGGAGATCAGGGAGGGCGACACCATCAACTGCCGCATCCTCCGCCTCCACAACTTTGGCGCCTTTGCCGAGATCAAGCCCGGCGTGGAAGGCCTCATTCCGGTTTCCGAAATGAGCCGCAACCGCAACGTCTCCCATCCCCGTGAAGTGCTCAAGGAAGGCGATTTCGTGGAGGTCCAGGTGCTGCGCATCGATCCCGACACCCAGAAGATATCCCTTTCCCTGCGCGCCCTGCAGGCCGATCCCTGGGACCAGATCGACGACGTGGTGAAGCTGGAAACACCCTTCACCGGCAAGGTTGAAAGCGCCACCAATTTCGGCGTCTTCGTTACCATCGCCGAAGGCATCACCGGCCTCCTGCCCCGCTCCCGAGTGCGCGACAAGGACAATTTCAAGCCCGGCGACGAGGTTGAGCTGATGGTCACCGCCATCGACCGCGACAGCCACCGCCTCACCCTGGACTACACCGACCGCCAGCCGGGCGAGATCGTGGAACAGCGCCGCCGCCCTGATGACCGCCGTTCCGACGACCGGCGCGATTCCCGCGAACCCTACGATCCCACCCGTCCCCGCCGGGGCGGACGCTCCCGTTCCGATGAGGAATGGCGCCGCTATGCCAGCCAGAAGCCCAATCCCGCGGACGACAATCCCTTCAAAGACCTTTAAACCATAAGATGCAGCCAAAGGACAACCAGTTCATCCAGCTGCGCAAGCAGAAACTGGCCAAACTGCTGGAAGCCGGGATAAACCCCTATCCAGTGAAGTCCGAACGCTCCCACCCCGTCTCCGCCGTGCTGGAAGGCCGGGACGAATGGATCGCCGAGGCGCGTGAAGTAACGCTCGCGGGACGCCTGGTGGCCATGCGCCGCCAAGGCAAACTGGGCTTTGGCAACCTTGAGGACGCCAGCGGGAGGATCCAGGTCTACGTGGCCCAAAACCTCGTGGGCGAAGAGAACTACGAGCTCTTCAAACTCTGCGATCCGGGCGATTTCGTGCAGATCAGCGGGACCCTCTTCCACACCCAGTCCGGCGAATATTCCCTCAAGGCCGCCCGGGTGACGCTGCTCTCCAAGAACATCCGCCCCCTGCCTGCCGTGAAGGAAAAGGTGGTGGACGGCAAAACCATTCGCTACGACGAATTCGCGGACATCGAGCTCCGCTACCGCAAACGCTATCTGGATTTGCTGCTCAACCCCTCCCACCGCGAGGTCTTCATCCGCCGCGCGCGGATCATCACAGCCATCCGCGCCTTCCTGGATGCCCGCGGCTTCACCGAGGTGGAAACACCCGTGCTCCAGCCCCTCTACGGCGGCGCGAACGCCCGTCCCTTCATCACCCACCACAACACTTTGGACACGGACCTCTACCTGCGGATCGCCACCGAACTCTATCTCAAACGCCTGATCGTGGGCGGCTTTGAGAGCGTTTACGAACTGGGCAAGGATTTCCGCAACGAGGGCATGGACCGCGTTCACAATCCCGAATTCACCATGCTCGAGCTCTACGAGGCCTATTCCGACCTCGAAGGCATGCTGGACCTCACGGAAAGCCTCATCCGCCACCTGGCGATCGACATCCTCGGCCAACAGGAATTCACCTTCCGGGGGCATCGGATCGACCTGGCCAAGCCCTTCACCCGCGCCTCCATGACCGAGCTGGTGGCCCAATACGCCGGGATCGACCTCGCCGACATGGACCTGGCCCAAGCCACCGCCTTCTGCCGGGAACGGAAGATCGAGATCCCGCCCGGGGCCGGCGTGGGCAAACTGATCGCCGTCATCTACGAGGAATGCGTGGAGTCAAAGCTGGTCCAACCCACCTTCGTGACCGATTTCCCCAAGGAGATCTCGCCGCTGGCCAAAGCAAAAAGCGACAACCCCCTCCTCGCCGACCGCTTTGAACTGATGATCGCCGGACACGAATTTGCCAACGCCTTCAGCGAGCTTAACGATCCCCTCGACCAGCGCGCCCGCCTCGAAGCCCAGGCCGCCCTCCGCGCCCTCGGCGACGAAGAGGCCCAAAGCGTTGATGAGGACTTCCTCGAAGCCCTCGAATACGGGATGCCCCCCATGGGCGGGCTCGGGATCGGGATCGACCGCCTGGTGATGCTGCTCACCGAAAACGACTCCATCAAAGAGGTCATCCTCTTCCCCCAAATGAAGCCGGAATAAGCTCCGACTTCGCCTTTTACCCTTTACCATTCTTCATTTACCAGTAATTCCCTTACCCGCCCTCAACTAATGAGAGAAATTGTCTGGTTTCCCACTTTTCCCTTTCCCCTCTGCCTCCTATCCGCCTCCCCTTGAGTTCCCGCCTGTTCAGCGGGAAGTTAACGAGAGGCATACGGGAGGCGAGCGGGAGGCGGCTTGGGGGCAGGCGTGGGACGGGGAGGCTTGGTGACGGAGTGGCGTGGCCGTGGCGCAGCATTCCAATGCTGCGTTTGGTCTTTTCGCAGGATCGGAATCCTGCGCTAAGCCTTGAGTTGCGCTGTCATTACGGGGAAGCGTGCGCCAGCACGCGGGATCCCGGAATCCAGACGGTTATGGGTAATGCCCCTTTGAGGGTTTCGATGCAGACTGCGTCTGGATCGACACTGTTTTTTGGGATCGGTTTGGCTATTCCCGCAAGGGCTGGATTCCGTCACTTCGCGCCCAGGCGCTCCGTTCCGGAATGACGCGGGTTTGGGGGAGCTGCTATGGTTTTGCCTGGATTCCGGGGCCCCTACTCCGGAATGACATTTCGGGACGGGGTCAGGAGGATTACTGTCGGGCCCCATCCACACCCCACGAACTCGCTGCTCCTGTCCGTGGGACCCCATTTCCCCGGAATGACGCAGCGGATCAAGGTTCGTTTTCCGGAGGACAGCAGACGGAAGGCGGTGGCTTCAGCCACCGTTAACCGCCCGGTGACCGACCCACAAAAAGACGATGTCCGGTGCTTTCAATCACCGGCATAACACACGGTGGTTGGTCCTCCACAGCCTCCGGAGGTCGCGTTTACGGCCTTTTCACCGGATACAGGCATGGGCGTCAGCCGGCGGTTGAAACCGCCGGAGATCGTCTCTCCCTTGCCGCTGATGCCCGGGAACGGTGGCTGAAGCCAACGCCTTCCGTCTTCTCCCGCGGGGGCTTGGTTTTGGGTTCTGAAAGGCCCTCCGGGCCTTGGCAGACGGCGACGTCTGCCACTCCATTTTGTGGTCGACGGGGACGTCGACCTTCCGTCTTCAACCTCCAGATCTTTTGAGTGACATATTCCAATCATATACTCCCTTGCTCAGATCCACGGCTCCGATTTGCCGAATAAAAACACAGGCGCACAAAAGCGTGGATTTAATCAACCTCTTGTGGGAGAACAAGATACGCTAATAAAGCACCAAATATGGCTTCTCCTTCCCCGCCGCCATGCCAAGAGTTACGGTCCAGGAGATCCAGGTCCAGGAGGTCCAGGTCCAGGATGAAAGAAAGTGGGAAGAAGGGGTGCTGTAGAGAAAGAGTATCTTTATAGTAATAATAAAATATATAATTATATAATATATTATCTATATATCTTATATCTATATATGCATATAGGTTATGGCATGTATCCAAGAGCACCTTATTGCCAGCCATCAGGTTGGGGGTGGGGCAGAGCGTGATTTTGGTGCTTTATTAGCGTATCTTGTTCTCCCACAAGAGGTTGATTAAATCCACAGAAAATACGGCTTGTGCTTTATTGGAGTTTACGCGCGTTCAACGGCAGCGTGCCATCCTGGACACTACAGCTAATGTTTACCGGAGCTTAGCTCTCATGCATTTCTCTCATACCCCTGCCTGCGATGGCAGAAGCGGCACTCGAACACGTGGCGGGTCCGTTTCCCGGTCTGGGTGGCGTAGAGCAGCTTCTTCTCCACTTTCTTCAGGGCGAACCAGCGCTGGCAGGCTTTGCAGCGGATGGCATGGCCATAGGCCAGCACCGCCGCCAGCAAGGCGAGGGCGATGATCAGGATGAACACGGGAAGGGAACCGGCCGCGGCCATGACGGCATCACCTGTCAGCTTCCGCTGGGTTCATCCGGATGGTTATCCCCGTCGGTTTTCAAGACGTCCAGCTTGTAGATGAAGTCGTGCGTGCCAGCCTTGACGAGGTTTTTGAGTTTGTCGGCGATGAGTTCCATGGCATCGATGTAGTCGATGGTATTAAGGCCGCCCACGGGGTCGCATTCGGCGTTTTGGATCTGGTCCATGATCCGGGCGCGGAGGCTGCGGTGCATTTCGTTGATGCGGCCTTCGAGCTCGATGATCTGGAAGGTGTAGATGGGTTTGAATTCCTCGATGTATTCGATGGAAAGGTCGAGCATCTCGGTCACGCGGGCGTGCAGGTCGTCGATCATGGCGCGGAAATCGGAGCAGAGGGGGTTTTTCTGGGCGGGGATCTGGTAGTTCAGGATGCGGTTCACCTCTTCGGTGAAGTCGCCGATTTTTTCGATGTCGTTCACGCTGTGGAGGAGGGCGGGGATCTTCTGGATGATGGTTTGGGCGTTGGTGCGCTCGTTGACGGCCACCAGGTAGCGGGTGATCTCGCGCTGGAGGTGGTCGATGGCATTTTCGATGCGGGAAACGCGGATCTGTTTCTTGTAATTCTTGTCGCGGAAAGCCTCATAGGAAACGAAGAGGCCAAGGCGCACGAGGCGCAGCATTTCCCGCATTTCCTTCAGTGATTGGTCGATGGCGAGCTGGGAATCGTTGATCAGATGGTAGTTCAGGTGTTTGGGCTCGCCCAGGGAGATAATGTCCTCGGGGTCCTTGGGAATCACCCGGGTGGCGATCCTGGCCAGAAATCCCGCCAGAGGCAGCATCATGAAAGTGTTCAGAACGTTGAAGAAGGTGTGGGCGTTGGCAATGTGGCGGGCGATGTTGCGCTCGGCCAGGATGGCGGAGTAAACGTTTCCGGGGGTGATGAGGTTCACGAAGGCCTTGTAATAGCCCAGCCAGGTGAGGGCGGCGAAAATGGCGGTTCCGAACACGTTGAAGAGAGTGTGGACCAAAGCCACGCGCTTGGCGGTGTTGTTCGCTCCCAATCCGGCCAGCCAGGCGGTGACGGTGGTGCCGATGTTGTCGCCGTAAACCAGGTAGAGCGCTCCTTCAAAGGAGATCAGGCCGGCATTGGCCAGCACGATCACGATCCCCACGGAGGCGGAGGAACTCTGGATCGCCATGGTGAAGAGCATCCCGGCCAGGATCGCCAGCAGCGGGTATTCCGCGGCCTGGCTGAGGATGTTGATGGCCGTTTGGGATTCCTTGAGGCCGCTCACGGAGTGGGACATCACGCTGAGCCCCACGAAGAGGAGGCCGAAACCGAGGATGATCTGGCTCCAGTGCTCCATCTTGCGGCTGCGCTTCACGAACATCCCCACCACGCCCACGATCACGAAAAGATAGGCGATCTCGCCGATGTTGAAGGCGATCAGCTGGGCGGTGACCGTGGTGCCGATATTGGCCCCCATCACCACGCCCACAGCTTGCTGCAGGGTCATGATCCCGGCGTTCACCAGGCCGATGATCATCACCGAGGTGGCGGAGGAACTTTGGATGATGGCGGTGATGCCGAGGCCCACCAAAACGCCCTTGAACGGGGTGTTGGTGATCTTCTTGAGGGTGCGGCGCATCTCGTTTCCGGCCACGGCCTGCAGGTTGTCGCTCATCTTGTTCATGCCGAAGATGAAGAGCGCGAGGCCGCCCAAAAGGTTCAGAAGGTCGAGGAATGTCATGGCAGGGGGCTACTCCATAGCAAGATTTGCGGACATTTTACAGGCAAGGGGGAATCGGTCAAGGAGTTTCATTGCCCAGGGAGGAGAGAAACTGAAGGTTGGCCGCGAAATCGCCCTGGCCAACGTGATGGCGCCGGCGGGAGTGGTTTCGGCGGCGGGCTGAAAAGCGCTCCAGGCTGCGCTGGAGGGCCGTTTGCCAGGGGTTGGGGGGCAGGGGGATGACTTTCGCGTAAGCCTCCAGAAACGCGCCACAGAGCGTTCTGAATGCCTCTGCGTGGTACTCCGCCGCCCAGAAGAGAAGAAGGTGGGTGAGGTCCGCTTCCGGCGGGGCGAGGCGGGATTCGCTGAAGTCGATGAACCAGAAATCATCTCCGGCGCGGAGGATGTTTTTGGGTTGGTTGTCCCAGTGGCAAAGGCAGACGCCTTCGCTAAACCAGGCACGGTGGAAGCCGGCGAGCGCAATGGCGAGGCGGCTGGCGGCTTCAGGCCCGAAATCCGCGTCCAGATGGGGCTGGCCCATGACCCGCTCCATCTCGATCCATTCCCGCTCTCCAAAGCGCAGCAGCTTCGGCACCATCGGCAATCCGGCCTGATAGACCCGCAGTTCGCGGTAAAAATCCTCCGGATCGTTGAAGCGTTTTACCACCGAGCGGGGCAGGAGTTCCACAGTGGCTTTGGCGGAGCTGTACAAAGCCTGGCTCAATCCACCTTGAAGCGCCGGATCTCGTTTTTTTCCATCAGCGGCACAAGGATCTCGTTGCCGGGCTGGTGGTAATAGATGTCAGCCGGGGACTGGAGTTCCGCTTGCCAGATCTCGGTGCGGTTCTGTTCCTGAGGGATCATGAAGATGCACTGTTCGCCCCAGGAGCTGTAATAGATGCGGCCCAGCTCGTCGATGGCGATGCCGTCCAGCTTGTTGTAAAGGGTGTCCTGGAAGACGCTGAAGGCCTGGGTGTTCACGTTCAGGGCCAGGATGGGCGATTCTTCGGTGAGGCCCACGATGAACATCTGGCGGCGGGGACCGTCGTACACGATGCCGTTGGGCGCTTTCAGCAGGGGTGAGCTGAGCTGGGTGGTGAGTTTGGTGCCAGGGTCGAAAACATGGACGCAGTTGGCTTTGGTATCGGTGATGTAGATTCGGCCAAGGTGGTCTTTCTCGATGTCGTTGAGCATCATCGCGCCCTTGATGGGGATGCTGGCTTTCTGATCGCCGGAGGCCAGGTCCAGGGCCACGATGCGGGTGTTGTCCGTCACATAGAGCAGTTCATCCACCACCCTGAGGCCGCGGGGGGCCTCCAGCCCTTTGGCAAACACGGAGTAGTGCCCTTCCTCATCAAGGCTGAGGATCTGGCCGCTGCCCACATTGGAGACCATGAAAGTACGGGTGGAATCATTCCAGGCGATGCTTTCCGGGCGGTTCAGGCTGGCGGGGAAGAGATGCCTCAGCAGGATGAACGCGGTGGCCAACGCCAGCACGGCTATGATGAGGATCAGGATGATCCTGCGTTTACTTATGGCCATTTTGGCCTCCTAATCTTTTAGTTTCCAGGTGCAGCCGCCGGGGGTGTCACGCAGTTCCACGCCCAGCGAGGACAGGTCGTCCCGGATCCGGTCCGAAAGCTTCCAATCCTTGTTCTCGCGGGCTTCGCGGCGATAGCTTAGCAGCAGTTCCACCAGCTGGCGGGACAGGTCCGGCAGGTCTTTGCTCAGCTTCCCGCACAGATCGGAGAAGAAGCCCAGCACCTCTCCCAGCCGCACCAGCATCAACGCGGCCTGCTCCCGTTGAGCCCTCGGCAATTGCCCGTTTTTGCAGTGGCGGGCGAGATCGAAGAGCACGGCGAGGGCTTTGGCGGTGTTCATGTCGTCGTCCATGGTCTCGGTGAAGGCCTGTTCGGAGGCGTCGAAGCTGCCGTCGCGGGAACAGATGATGTTCTTGTAGTCGACTGCGCGGAGGGCGGCATAAAAGTTGTTCACGGCGCGTTCGGATTCCTTGATGATCCCGCGGTTGAAATCGATGGGGGAGCGGTAGTGCTTCGAGAGGAAGAAGAAGCGGATGGCCTCGGCGCTGTGCTGGGCCAGGATGTCGCGCGCGGTGAAGAAATTGTTCAGGCTTTTGCTCATCTTGTCGCCGTCGATGTTCAGAAAGCCGTTGTGCATCCAGTATCTGGCCAGGGGTTTGCCGGTGAGGGCGAGGGCCTGGGCGAGCTCATTCTCGTGATGGGGGAAAACGAGGTCGGTGCCGCCGCCGTGGATGTCGAAGGTTTCGCCCAGATATTTCTGGCCCATCACCACGCATTCGGTGTGCCAGCCTGGCCGTCCTTCGCCCCAGGGACTGTTCCAGACTGGCTCTCCGGGTTTTCCGGCTTTCCAGAGGGTGAAATCGGCTGGATTGCGTTTCTGGTGGTTTTCCAGCACTCTGGCGCCGGGAAGCTGTTCTTCGGTCTTTTTGCCTGAAAGCTGGCCGTATTCAGGCAGGGAGGCTGTGTCGAAATAGACGTCTCCGTTCACCTCGTAGGCGTGGCCGCTTTTCACCAGGGCGGCGATGGCGGCGGTGATCTCCGGCAGCACTTCCGTGGCCCGGGGCTGATGGGTGGGCTTGCGGATGCCGAGGGCGGCGCTGTCCTCCAGAAAGGCTTTGGCATATTTGTCGGCGACTTCCTTGAAGGGCACCTCCTCCTCCAGCGCCTGGGCGATGATCTTGTCCTCGATGTCGGTGATGTTTTGCACGTAATCCACCTTGTAGCCGCGGAATTCAAAGTAGCGGCGGAGGACGTCGAAGGTGAGGAAGGCGCGGGCGTTGCCGATGTGAAAATAGTTGTAAACAGTGGGGCCGCAGGCATACATTTTCACCCGGCCCGGGGTGAGGGGAACAAATTCCTCTTTGGCGCGCTTGGCGGTGTTGTACAAAAGCATGGTCCTGTCCTTATTTATAGATCACCAGGCGTTCGGTGGCCTCGGCTTTGAGGCCGTCGGCGGAGGCGCGCAGCTTCACGAAATAGGTGTTGTTCGCGAAACGGTCGCCACGCTTGTCCCTGCCGTCCCAGGGAATGGCGTTGAAACCCTGGCGTCCGCTGGCCTGGAAGCTGTGGATCTTTTTACCGGTGACGGAATAGATGTCCAGGCTGAGGTCGCAATCGCGGGAGAGCATGAAAGTGAAGCTGGTGGAGCTTTGCATGGGGTTCGGGTAGATGAGGAAGCGCTCGATGGCGAGCTCGCCGCTCTCCTTCACGTTGAACTCGGTGGAGGCCACGGAGGGGAGGTTGAAGTTGTCAAAAGCGATCACTTGCAGGGTGTGGGGGCCTTCGCTGAGCCCGGCCAAGGGATAGGTGAGCAGGCCGGCAGTGTGGGAATCGAGGTCGTAGCTGAAATTATCCGTAACCGGCACCGGCTGGAGCGCGTTGTCCAAGATCAGCAGCAGATTGTGTCCGGAGCTGCCTGTCACGTTTATCCCGTTGCTGTCCGAGATCCTGGCGTAGAGTGTGGTTTGGGTGCCAACGGTGTCGCCGGGGCGGAAATCGTAGCTGCCCAGATAAAGCTTGATCTCCGGAGCGTCGGGGTTGTCGGCGGTCACGGCAGCGTCGCTGAGGGCCAGGGGGTGGTGGTAGTTCGTGTAATCCTGTTTCAGCGCGGGGTCCCAAAGGTAGGAAACGATCAGGCCTGTGTTGCCGGTGGTCACGTCATCCGGAACGATGAACCCGCTTTGGTAAGCGCCTCCGTTCACGGTGACGCTACCGGAAAAGAGAGGCGCACCGCGGTGGGTCACGTGGGTCTGTCCGTCGAATTCGAATGCCGTTTTCGTATTAAAGGCCTTGATCTCAGCGGTGCCGTTAACCGGCGAGGAGAGGAAGGATCCGGATACCGTGGCCAAGTCCCTGGCGTGCAGGGTTTCCCCCTGCAAAGCCTGTCCGGATACGGTCATCAGACTGTCTCTGAGGGGTGGGACCACGTTCAGCAGGGGGTCGCCCAGCAGCACGTAGGTGGCGTCGTTGTCGTTGCTCTGGGTGAAGAGGACCTTGGCCATCATGATGGATTGCCCCAGCGGGTTGCGGCCGTTGGTGAGGTTGTCCAGCAGAAACTCCATCATGGGGGCATTGCTGTAAGGGGCGCTGGTGCGGCTGGCGGAATAGGAGGCGATGGCTCCGAGGTTGTTCAGCAGCACGCTCTTCTGGCCCAGGCTTTCAAAGCCCCAGTAGTCGAAGTGGGAAACCGAGCAGGAGGCGGCCATGAACAGGGGCA
This sequence comes from Candidatus Cloacimonadota bacterium, assembly GCA_020532085.1. NCBI lineage: Bacteria > Pseudomonadati > Candidatus Cloacimonadota > Candidatus Cloacimonadota bacterium. The sequence goes on from JAJBAV010000006.1 coordinate 26,428, forward strand.
GCTTGTCCTGATTGTTGAAGCGGCCCATGTCCGAAGCGCCGTTGAAGTAATCCTCCGCGCCCAGCTTGTCGTAAGCGCCGTGGCCTATGTAGAGCCAGATCAGGCGGCCGGCATTGATGGCGGCCATCATGTCATCCCGGGCCGTGGGTTTGTTTTGAAATTCGTCGTATTCGTATCCCCAGGCAAAGATCTTGTCGGTGAGGATGCTGGGATGGATGATGTTTCCGGCGGTCTCGGTCTGGCGGGTGTGGATGTTCTCATAGGCGGTGGAACTGCCGTTGAAGAGATCGTCGCCCAGCAGCACGGTGGAATTGCGCCACCAGCCGTTCTGGGGGTTGCGCACGTAGTTTTCCCGGTTGGAGAGCATGTTCGCCAGTTCGGTGGAACTGGTCACGGGATAGCGTCCGATGGCTAGTTCAGGATGGGATGACTGGGTGAGCATCACGAAGTAATCGTCCGAGGCGATCACATTGCGTTGATAGATGATCAGTTTGTTCTTGTCCTGGGCCTGGCCGGAATTGTTGCGCCAGTCGATGGTGCCGAGGCCGATCAGGGTCACGGAGCTGATCCGGGGCGAGGGGTAGTTGTGCCAGGCGTAGCGCAGGAACTGGCGTAAAGCAGCGGGATCGGGATGGCCGCCGTTGAACTGGTTGAAGATGTCGCTCTGCTTCACCACCAGGCTGCGTTTGCCATGGTCCTGGAGATACATGTCCGCCAGGGACTGGGCCTGGGCAGAAAACTCGTCGGCGGTGATGATCACGTTGTCGCATTGCGTTTGGCTGAGGGCGAGGTCAGGGGTTTCCACCAAGCTGAAATTCACCGGGCTGTGGAGCTCAGAATCGTTGCTGAGCCAATACTTGGTGTCGCTAAAGCCCGCGCTCACAAAGTAATTCTGCCCGGCGGAACTCTGCAGCGGCACCATCTTCACGTCCGTCAGGCCGTTCACCCGGTAAACGCGGGTGTCGGTGCTGCCGGCAAGGTTGTAGCGGACGGGGACTTCATAATTGAGGGCCATTTGGTTCACGAAACTCTGGACGCTGCCCTTGGCAATGACGCGGGTGTGGTCCACCGTGATCCAGTTCAGGAACAGGTTGTCGGTGGAATTTCTCAAAACCCTTATCCGAACGGTGTTTTGGCCGCTTACGAAGCTGGAAACGTTTTTGTAAAAGAGATACTGGCCTGTGCCCCGCCAGCTGAAAGTGATTGAGCCCAGGGTATCGGAAGGTACCGGTACTCCATTCACGAAGACGTTGATGTTGTGCCAGATGCTGTCGTTCACCTCTTCCTGGCGGATGGTGAAACTGAGGGCCTGGGAAGTGGAGGGGTCGAGGTCGGGCAACTGGAGCTCGAACTCGTAATCAGCATTGGCGTTGCCGAACATGCGCGTCATGTACCAGTCGAAGCCTATGATCTCGCGGCGCTGGCTTTCCGTTTCCAGGCGGGTCAGTTCGCGGAATTTGGAGGTCTCAGCGAACCAGCTTTGCTGCGCGGGCAGCGTTTCCATCCGCAGGGGGTCTCCGCCGAACTCACCGGCAAAGGTGAGCCAGTAAACTGTGTTTCCGGAATAGGGGTTGAAATATGTCTGGCTGTTTTGCAGGCTTACGTTCTTGTCCGTGCCGTCCCGGGTGGTGCCGTGGAACACGATGTAGTCGGCGGGATCAAAACTGCCGTCCTCTTCACCAATAACGCGGATGGGGATCTCCGCGAACTCGTTGCCGGGATTGATGATCGTGAAGGGCAGCAGCTTGCCGCCGTTGCTGAAGAGGCGGAAAGAGCGGGGATCGATGTCGGCGAGGGGAAATCCCGTGAGTTGCTCAGGCCCGATGCGGAACATGCCCTCCCGGTCGGTTTCCAGGCGCAGCCAGTAGTCGGCCCTGGAGAAATCGGCGTAGTAAACTGGGTTCCGGGTCTGGTTTTGCCACTGCCTGGCCTGCCTGGGATTGAGCAGGGTGGAACTGAACAGGTCCAGCAGTTCGTCGCTCTGGGGCAGGCTCCGGTGGGAGGTGTCGCCGGCAATGTCGATCCTGATCAGGGCCTGTTCCGTGACGGTCAAGCCAAAGCTCCCGTCATAGGCGAAAGGACGGACCTCCAAAGCGCTGAAATCCACGCCCCGGAAGCTGGATCCGGCGGTGGTGGTGAGCAACGGCATGCCTGCAGCGTTATAGAGGCTTTCGTCGATCAGGTAAATGTGTTCGGAAAGACCTTCGTTCATGCGGACTTCCGGCACCGGCAAGAGTCGTTTGGACAGAGTGGCCTGGCGTTGGCTGGAGCTGATCAGCACGGCGCTGACCCCGCCTCCAGGAGGCAGGGCCACCCGGACCTCTTCCAGCGGCAGCAGCGGAGCTCCGGGGCGGGTTTCATAATCCAGCCCGGCCACGTCCACGCGCAGCATATCCTCCACCTCGCTCAGTTCATATTCGTCCAGCCGGAATTCCAGCAGGAGTTGGTTGGCCGAACTTTCCAGCACCCGCACGGAAGAAAAGGCTGCGGTGGCAAACAGCAGAAAGGCCAGCGCGGAAATGAGCCTTCTCACTGTGCCTTCTTTTCCTTGAAGATCTTCTCCAGGGCAATGATCAGGCCATAAAACAAGCCCATGAACACAAATATCCCTCCCATCCCCTGAAGCAGGATCAGCAGGGACCGTGTGAAGTTCTGCGCTATCATGGAGAGCAGCATGTAGGTCATTGGGGGCCTCTGAAACTTTTAATGGTGGTAGCTTCTACCTTGGTTGATCATCAGCGCGCGGTAGATTTGTTCGATCAAAACCAACCGCGCCAGCTGATGGGTGAAAGTCAGCGACGACAGGCAGAGGCAGGCATTGGCCCGGTTTTTCAGGCTGGCGTGGATGCCATACACCCCGCCGATCAGGAAAACAACCGACTTCTCTGTAGACAAGTTATTCAGAAACGCGGCAAATTCAAGCGAAGTTTTCGCTTCTCCGCGTTCGTCCAAGAGGATCACAAAATCATCTGGGGCCAGGCGTTTGAGGCAGAGGGCGGCATCTTTGGCTTTCACGGCGTCCGGGCTGCCGGCTGTTTTGAGGCTCACGTCCGCGATGTCCGCCACCTCCAGCCTCACCATCGGGGCCAGGCGCATCAGGTATTCGGCGATGCCTTCCTTTAGCCAGCCTGACCGGGTTTTACCAACCTGGAGGATGCGCAGGATCACTTGTTCATGCAGGCCAGGGCCATCGCCATGCAGAGCATTTTCAGTTCGCCACGGTCGGCCCGGGAGGGGATCAGGATCGGGGCCTTGGTGCCCACCACCACGTGCGCCACGCGCCAGCCGCAATAGTAGGTGAGCATCTTGCCAAAGATGTTCCCGGCCTCGATGTTGGGCACGATGAAGACGTCCGCGATCCCGGCTACGGGGGATTCGATGCCCTTGATCTTCGCGGCATTGATATCGACCGCGTTGTCGAAAGCGAGGGGACCTTCCACAATGCAGCCGGTGATCTGGTTGCGGGCGTTCATCCGCGAGATGAGGGCCGCGTCAAGCGTAGCCGGCATCTTGGGATTCACCGTTTCCACGGCGGTGATCATGGCCACTTTTGGCTCGGGGGAACCCAGGCTGTGGGCCACCTGAACGGCGTTTTTCACGATGGCAACCTTTTCCTTCAGGTCGGGGGCCAGATTCACTCCGCCGTCGCTAAGCAGTTTCAGGCCTTCAGGATGTTCATAGGCCAGCACGTCCGAGATCACGTCGCTCACGCGCAAGCCGTTTTCCTTGTCCAGAACAGCCCGCAGCAGCTGGCCGGAATCGGTCTTGCCTTTCAAAATGATGTCGCCTCTGCCTTCCCGGGCCAGCTGGACGCTCACTTTGGCGGCTTTCACCGAGTCCGGGCCGATATCCACGATCTCAAAGGAATTCACATGTTGCGGAGCCATTTGTTCCAGCAGGGCCAGGATCTGGGGCTTGTCGCCCACCAGCAGGCAGTCGGCCAGGTTATCCTGTTGGGCCAGGATCGCCGCGTCGAGCACGGATTCAGTTTGCGCGGCCGAGATGATCACGGTGCCGCGCCGGCTGGCTTTCACGGCGCTCACCATTTCGTCGAAGTTCTTGTACATGTCAGTCTCCGGTTCCCGAGCCAGGCTCAGGTGCTGTATTTTTCGATGAATTCGTCCACCAGGGCATCTTCTTCCGGCTTGAGGTCGGAGAGGATCTTTTTCAGCGCCTCTTTCTGGATCTGGCGCACCCTTTCCCGCGAAAGCCCCATCGTCTCGGCGATCTGGGCAAAGTTCTGCGTTTCCTGCTCCGCGTTCAGGCCATAGTAGGTGCGGATGATGTCCGCTTCCCGCTGGTCCAGTTTGTCGATGGCCCGGTTGATCTTTTCCTGCAGGCGTTCCCGGTGATACATTTGCTGAGGGTCGGCAAAATGTTCGTCCGCGATCATGTCGCGGGTGGAAAACTCCTGGAAGTCGCCGCTGGAGATCAGTTCGTCGAACGAAGTGGTTTCGATCATCTGGTCCTGTAGCTGTTCGATGGATTTTTCCGTTACGTTCATCTTTTCGCTCAGTTCCTCGTTGGAGGCCGTGAGTCCAGTCTCGGCGTAGATGCGGTCCTGGGTTGCCTTCACGCGGTGCGCGGAGCTGGATTTCCCCAGCGGCACACGGATCAGGGAGCTTTTTTCCGAAACAGCCAGCATGATGCGCTGTTTGATCCACCAGATGGCGTAGGAGATCAGTTTGATGTCCTTTTCCGGATCGAACTTTTCGATCGCTTTCAGCAGGCCGATGTTGCCTTCGCTGATCAGTTCAGACAGGGACAGGCCCCGGTTTTGGTAGCGGGAGGCTATCTTGACCACAAATTTGAGGTTCGCCTGCACCAGCCGGTTGATCGCTTCGTGGTCACCGGCCTGGGCCCGGATGCCCAGTTCGTGCTCCTCTTCGCGGCTCAAAGCCTGAAACTTGGAGATTTCCTTTAGGTAGTTCTGCAGCGCTTGGTCTGCAAATACATTTTCCCGGTTCATGCGGCCCCGTTGGCTTTAAGCATCAAAATGGCAATACCTTGCGGGGATTGATCGCCGTCCCCTTGACGCGGTATTCAAAATGCAGATGAGGACCGGTGGAATTTCCGGTCGAGCCCATTCTGGCGATCTGCTGCCCCCGTTTAACGTGGTCGCCCACCTTCACCAGATTCTTTTCGTGATGGGCGTAAACCGTCATCACAAAGTTCGGATGCTCGATCAGGACGACGTTCCCGTAGCCGCGTTGCACCCCGGAAAAGACCACCACGCCGTCCAAAACGGCGTAGATTGGAGTTCCGGATTTGTTGGCAATGTCGATGCCCTTGTGGGGGCGTCCCCGGCGCATGCCGAATTCTGAGGTCACCTTGCCCTTGGTGGGCATCACGCAATCGGTGCGGACCTTGGTGGAAGAGCTGGCGCTGCTTGAGCCGGAGGCCTGGTCCGCGGGCGGAGTGCCGGTCAGCCATAGTTTCTGGCCCACGCTGATGTCGTTGGAAGTGAGGTTGTTGCGGGTCTTGATGTCGTCCACGGTGGTCCCGTGGGCTTTGGCTATGCTGAACAGGGTGTCTTTTTTCTTCACCACGTAAACCTGTTCCAGCAGCAGAGTGTCGGGTTTGGCCGGTGCGGCGGCCTGGATGGCGGGTCCCTGTTCCACGGGTTTTTCCACCGCGGGATCAAAGCTGGCCGGGTCCTTGATGATCAGCCGGTCACCCGGTTTGATGGGTGGATTTTCGGCGGGGAGGTTGTTCCAGCGCAGAAAATCTGCGGGAGCCAGTTTGTGGTTCGTGGCAATGCGGAAGGCTGTTTCCCCTGCCTGCACGGTGTAATAGTAGTCGTCCGGAAGCTTGAGTTGGCTGTGATCAGGTGGTTCCGGTGAAGTTGGAGGAGGGGTGGGGGTTTCGCTCTGGGTGGGAGTTACAGGAGGTGTCTTGAAATCAGGTTTAATGGGATCAGCTTCCTTGATCTTCAGGACCTGTCCCACCTGGATGTTGTTGCTGCTGAGGCCGTTCAGTTCCCAGATCTGCTCGATCGACACCTGGTATTGCTTGCTGAGCCCGTAGAGCGTTTCACTCTTTTGCACCTTGTGGGTTACCAGCTCCGCGGCCAGCCAGGCCGGCAGCAGCAAGGCCAAGGCCACCATGAAAAGCTTCCAGCCCGGCCGGTGGCCATGGCTCTGATCGCCGGCCCCGCTTCGGGTCTTTTTATCGTATCGTAAAATCATCGTATTCAACCGTTTCATTTTGTTCCCTGATTTGCAGCTCCCGCACGTCAACAAACCTGTTGCCGGAGCGCAGCAGCCCGCAGAATTGCTCCAGCCTGTCCCGTTCTCCGCTGGCCACGATCAGCACGCTGCCGTCAGACCGGTTGCTAACCCAGCCGGTAACAGAACACTGCAGCGCGCAGGTTCGCGCGAAACTGCGGAAACCGACAAACTGGACTCGTCCCGTGGCTCGTAGTTCCCAAGTAAGCATTTTCTACTCCATTTCAGGAAGAAAACTTTATATTTCAACTCCGGATATTTGTCAAGGATTCGTTTTCCGTGCTTCCCCAGACCGTTTTGGACCCTGATTGTTACCCACTATATATGGGGGCGCGATTCTGGGATTCAAGATAAATCAGGGTCGCCCCGTCCTGATCCCTGTCCCGTCCGCCTCCCAATGACTTCCCGCTAACTTCCCGCCTGACAGGGGGGAAGTCAGCGGGAGGCGGGCAAGGGGCGTTCGGGTTGAGGTTCAGGGCCGATAAGGTTGGTGACAAAAACCATTTCTCCGCTGGTCAGGAGCCGTATCGGGCGGCGCCGGACGCGGAAACCAGGGAGCGGGTCGAGCGCTCCACAGCTGGATTCAGATCTCTTCGGCGTCCTGGCCGTAGATCTGTTTGAAGCGGGTGTTGTCGATCTCCGCGGGCAGTCCCTCGTAAACCTTGAGCCCGTCCTTGAGCGCGATCACGCGGTTGCCGTAGCGGCGGGCGAGGGACAGGAAGTGCAGCGAGCAGAGCACGGTGATGCCTTCGGAATTGATCTCGCCAAGGTATTGCATGATGGAATCGGCGGTGGCGGGATCGAGGCTGGCCACGGGTTCGTCGGCAAGGATCACGGCTGGGTTTTGCATCAGGGCCCGGGCGATGGCCACCCTTTGCTGCTGGCCGCCGGAGAGGTTTTTCACCTGCCGTTTGGCATAGTCCTTCAAGCCCACCCGGCCCAGATTGTGGTGGGCAGCTTCGAGTTCCGCTGCGCTGTGTTTGTCCACCAGTCCGTGATAACCCAGCCGGCCCGTGAGCACGTTGGTTAGCACGCTGAGGTTTTTCACCAGGTTGAATTGCTGAAAGACCATGGCGATGTTGCGGCGGTATCTGCGCAGCTGAGTGGGGGAGAGGGCGCGCACCGAATTGCCTTCGTACAAAACGTCGCCTTCATCCGGCTCGATCAAGCGGTTGATGCAGCGCAGGAGGGTGGATTTGCCGCTGCCGGAGAGGCCCAGCAGGATGATGAAATCCCCCTTTTGGACCTCAAAGGATACTTTGTCCAGGGCCCAGACCTTCTGGTCGTAGCTTTTGCGCAGGTCTTTGATCTCGAGCTGGGTCATCCTGCCTCAGTTCTTGAAAAACTGCCCGGGGTCCTTGCCCAGGGTTTTGAGGGTCTGGCGCACGATGTCGTAATCGGCTTTGGTGGCCCGGGTGAGCCCGTCAATGTCGTAAAGTTCACGCAGGACGGCCTGGCCGTCCTTGGATCCGGAAAACTTTTCCAAAGCGGAAACCAGAGAGTTTTGCACTTCGGCCGGCAGACCGCGGCGGAAGGTGACGGTGTCGTTGGGAATGGAATCCGTGAGGGCCACTATCTTGAGCTTGGAAAACACGTCAGGATAGGTCTGAAGCAGCTTTTCCCGGGCGTCCATCGGCTTTCCGCTGGCATCCGGAGGTGACCAGTAGGTGCAGGCAACATCCGCGGTCCCGTTGTAAACGGCGGTGATGGCCTGCGGATGGCCTCCCGCGAGGGTGTATCTGGCCGGGACGATGCCCTTCTGCTTCAAGATGGCGGAAGGGTAAATGTAGCCTGAGGTTGAGGCCGCGTCGGTGTAGGCCACCACCTTCCCTTCAATGTGCTGCAGGCTGTCTATACCGCTGTCCGCGCGGGCCACGAATTGCCCGCAATACTTGTTCAGACCGTTGCGGACGGTCATGAACTCCACCTCGGCGCCATATTTTTCCTCGGCCAGCACATAGGCGAAGGTGGGCAGCCAGGCCACGTCGGCCTGGAAGGCGCCGATGGCTTCCACCACGGCGGCGTAACTGGTGGGCACGGCCACTTTGAATTTGTAGCCGGTTTCCTGTTCCAGCCAGGCGGCGATCGCCTCCCCGCTGGTAACCACGGTGGAGGCCTCCATCGAGGGCACGAAATACATCTTGATCGGGTTTTTCTTCGATCCGAGTTCAAGATTAGCCTTTTCCAGTTTGTTGGCTTCGCTCATGCATGATGCGAGCAACAGGGCGAAAGCCAAAACTATCAGAGCAGCTTGTTTCATGGGTTATTCTCCCGTTAATGAAGTGGGTTGATAATGGTTGTTAAAACGGTCAGATCCATTCCCAATCCTCGAAATACTGGTCCACCACCAGCAGGGGCCGGCTCAGGCGGTCGCGGAGCTCGATCTGGGAAAGATCGTCCAGGGTGATCCCGTCATGGTTGAAGATACTGGAAGGCACGATCAGGCCTTCGTTGGGCTTGGCTGCCTGTTGGTTCAGGATGTCTTGCGCGGCCAGCAGTCCGCTCACGCTCACCTGGCCTCCCAGCCAGCGGTTGGATATGGCCTGGACACGCACGGAGGCTTTATCCAGCCTGGGGCCAAGATCGCAGGCCAGGTCTTTAAGGGTGGATTCCGCCGAGCGCGAGGTGATCATCAAAAAAGGGATCCCGGCCTTGTCCAGCTCTTTGCCAAAGGCGCGGCGACGCCGGCGGAAATTCATCCGGCTGAGACGGAGCATGCCGATCCCGTTTTCCAGCTGGGGAAATTCCCCGTAATAATCTTCACCGGGTACCGGCAGGCCGGCTTGGACGTAGATCTCGTCCGCGGCCTGGACAACCGCATCCTGCTGCCTGAATGAGTCTATGATCGCTATCGTTTCCGCCGCGAGAGGCTGAGTGAAGGGTTCCAGGGCGGCAAGTCTGGCCCGGAAACCGGTGAGGCCCACGGGTACCACGCCGATGGACAAAGCGTTCACGGAGCCGTCAAGCAGGTCGCTGAGGGTGGCGCGCAGTTGGTCGCCGCAGTTGTATCGCGGCACGCAGACGATCTGAAGGTGAAAGCTGATCCCCTGGTCCGAAAGGTGGCGCAGGGTTTGCAGCACGTCAAAATCCGCCCGGTAGCGCATCAGCTGCTTCCGCAGCGCGGGATCGGTGCTGTGCACGGAGACGTAGAGCGGGCTGATATGCTGGTCCACGATGCGTTTGAGCTGAGGGGAGCGCAGATTGTTCAGCGTGATGTAGTTGCCGAAAACGTAGGAAAAGAGATAGTCGTCGTCCTTTTGATACAGAGTGGGCCGCAGCCCGGACGGCAACTGGTCGATGAAGCAAAAGACACAGCTGTTGTCGCAGGTGGCCACCTCGTGGGGTTCGGGCTCGATGCCCAGAGCTTTGTTCGGTTGCCGCAGCACGGTGAGCGTTCTGCTGGCTCCTTCTGGGCCGCGCAGTTCCACCTCGAGCTGGTAATCATTGCCGTAATATTCGAGATCGAAAAAATCATGGATGGGCATGGCGTTGATGCTGAGAATGGTGTCTCCGCCGCTGATCCCGGCTTTGGCAGCCGGGCTGCGGGGTTGAACTTTGAGCACCTTCAGCGGCATGGAAGCCTCAACTGGTCTTGCGGATCCTGTCGTAGCTGTATTTGAAGCGCTTGATGCCTTCAAAGATGGTGCGGGCCAGGCGTTCCTGATACTGCTTGTTGGACAGCACCGCTTCCTCGTTAAGGTTCGAGATGAAGCCCATCTCGATCAGGATGGCGGGCATGAAAGCCCCGCGCAGAACGTAAAAACTGGCTTGTTTCACACCCCGGTCCTGGCCCTGGGCGCCCGACACCATGTTGCGCTGTACCAGCGTGGCCAGATCGTTGCTGTACTCCAGAAACTCCGTCTGGCTCATGTCGCTGAGGATGAAATCCAGCGCGTCGTAGTTCCTTTTAGCCTCGGCTCCCTCGTAAAGCTCCACCACATCGTTTTCCAAGGCTTCCACCGCGCGGGAATCGGAGGTGGAGGAGGTGGAAAGGTAATAGGTCTCCAGGCCTTTCGCGCTGCGGTTTCGGGAGGCATTGGTGTGCAGGCTCACGAAGAGGTCGGCTTTTTTGTCCATGGCGAATTTGGTACGCCCGGAAAGTGGGATGAAGCGGTCGTCGGAGCGGGTCATCAGCACTTCCACCCCCAGCTCCTTTTCCAGCATCGCTTTCAGCAGGAGGCCCACATTGAGGTTGATGTCCTTTTCCCGGGTTCCGTTTTTCCCCACCGCGCCGGGGTCCTTGCCGCCGTGGCCGGGGTCCAGCACGATGCGGACCACGCCTTTGTCCACCGGACGGGGTATCTGCAGAACCCCGTTTTTGAGGGTGATATCCTTGGGAAAATGCAAGGGCAGGTTTTGCAGGAAAAAGGTTTCCGGAACGTAGTATTCAGCCCCCACCTGCAAAAAGGGATGCTGCATGTTGAACACGCCTTCCGCGAAACTGTAGAAGGGTGAGTTGGTGATGAATGTGAACTGCTGCCCATTGTACCAGACGTTGATGCGGTGGTCGTTGTATTCGCTGTATTCCACCCTGAGCATGGATTGCAGCAGCGCGTTCATCTGTTCCAGGGCCACATAGGAGCGGTTCTCCAGGGTGACGGTGGGCAGTTTCTTGGGTATCTTGGCGGGCATGAAGAGCAGATTGATATCAGCGCTCAGAAAAGAGGCGCAGCAAGATAGCAGGATCAGGCCCAGCAATATTTTTCTTGCGTTATATGGCATCGTGTTTCCTTCCGTTAAAATGGGTTATGGGATTTTCGGTTGCCTCCGAAGAGAAAGTGGGGGTCCAGTTTGGCGAGGGGTCCAGTTCCTGGGCGTAAACTTCGGCATATCCCAGGTTCAGGGCCACTTCCAGCGCTTCCGCGTATTCCTCCGGACGCAGTCCGCGGGCCAGCTCGGAATGTTTTCGGGCCGCGGTGGTGGGGTAATATTGGGCCATCAGACTCAGGCAAACACCCTCGCCCAGGATTTCACGCAGGCGGTAGAGCAGGTCCCGGGTGCCGGCCAGACGATTTGGCAGCACCAAATGCCGCACCAGCAAGCCGCGCAAGGCCAGTCCGGCGGCAGAGATCTCCAGCCTTCCCACCTGCGCGTGCATTTCCTGCACCGCTTTCAAGGCGAGGGCGGGATAATCCAGCGCCTGGGAATACTTTGAGGCATAGGCCGGATGGGCGTATTTGAGGTCCGGCAGATAGATGTTCACCAGTCCGGACAGGGTTTTCAGCGTGTCCGGCTTTTCATAGGCGTTGCTGTTCCAAACCACCGGGACACTCAGGCCCTGGGCCCGCGCCAGCCTGAGCGTTGCGGCCAGCTGGGGCGTGAATTGCGTCGGCGAGACCAGATTCACGTTGTGGGCCCCGGCTTCCTGCAAACTCAGCATCATGTGGGCGCAATCCTGTTCGCTGATCTCCCGGCCCCAGCCCAGATGAGATATCTGGTGATTCTGGCAATAAACGCAGCACAGGTTGCAATGGGAAAAGAAGATGGTTCCGCTGCCGCCGGTGCCGCTAAGGACGGGCTCCTCGCCATGGTGCAGATGCGCTCCGTTCACGCGCAGGGAAACCCCCGCGCCGCAGAAACCAGTGGTCTCCCGGCGGTTCACCCCGCAGTTCTGGGGGCAGATCCGGCATTCCAGCAGTTCGGGGTGGCTAAGCTTCATTGTCCATGCAAAACAAATGCCTGGGGCAGCAAGGTTTCCAAGTCGCTGAGAATGCTGCCCAGACGGTTGGCGTAGAGGATCTGCAGGTGGGGGCTGAATTCGGCCAAAACCTGACGGCAGGCCCCGCAGGGAGGAAAGATCTCGTCGGAATCCACATAGATGGCGAGGGCGAGAAAATCCCGCTTGCCCATGTTCACGGCGGCAAAGAGGGCGTTGCGCTCGGCACAGATGGTCAGGGAGTAGGAGGAGTTTTCCACATTGCAGCCGGTGACCACGCTGCCATCGGCGCAGAGCAGGGCGGCGCCCACCCGGAATCCGGAATAGGGCGCGTAAGCCTTTTCAGAGGCGGCCTGGGCCTGCTCCAGCAGGATGTCCAGATCGATGCTCATACATTCCCCAACAGAGCCAGAATGAGGCCTCCGGCGATCACCGAGCCGATCTGGCCGCCCACGTTCACGCTCACGGCTGGCATCAGCAGAAAGTTGAAGGGGTCCTCTTTCAGCCCCATCTGATGGACTACCCGCGCGGACATCGGAAAGGCCGAGATCCCGCAGGCGCCGATCATGGGGTTGATCTTGTGTTTGCGGAAAAGGTTCAGGAATTTGGCAAAAAGCACTCCGCCGGCGGTATCGAAAATGAAGGCCACCAGACCCAGGCCAAAGATCAAGAGGGTTTGCGGCCTTAGAAAAGCCGCGCCCCGCATCGTGGAGGCGATGCTGATGCCCAGAAAGATCGTCACCAGGTTGGCCAGTTCGTTCTGCGCGGATTTGGACAGTCCTTCCAGCACTCCGCACTCGCGGATCAGGTTTCCGAACATCAGAAAGCCGATCAGCGCCGCGGAAGCGGGAACGAAGATCCCTGCGATCAGCGTGATGGCGATGGGGAAGACGATCTTCACCACTTTGGGAACGTCGCCGGCGTGGTAATCCATGCGGATCTTGCGCTCTTCCTTGGAAGTGAGCAGTTTGATCACCGGCGGCTGGATGATGGGCACCAAGGCCATGTAGGAATAGGCTGCCACGGATATCGCCGGCAGCAGGTCCTGGGCGAAACGGTTGGCCACGTAGATCGAGGTGGGGCCGTCCGCCGCGCCGATGATGCCGATCGCGCCAGCTTGTTTAAGGCTGAAACCGAGCAGGGTGGCCGCGGCAAAGGTTACGAAAATGCCCAGTTGGGCCGCCGCGCCAAAGAGTAGCATGAAGGGGTTTTTGAGCAGGGGCGAGAAATCGATCATGGCGCCGATGCCGATGAAGATCAGCAGCGGAAAAAGCTCGGTGGCGATGCCGGCATTGAACAGGATCTGCAGCGGACCGTGCTCTCCCACGGCCGCGGAGAAGGGTATGTTCGTGAGAATGGTCCCAAACCCGATCGGCAGCAGCAGGGTCGGCTCATATTTCTTCGCGATCGCCAGCCAGATCAGCACCAAGCCGATCAGGATCATCACCGCCTGCTGCCATTCAAAGGCCAGGATACCGCCAAATAATGCTTGCATCAAATACTCCAGATGTTTTCACTAAGAAACCCATTAATTCCGCCGCTGTCCTCTTTGTCAATGATTATATCCGTCAATCCTATCACGCAGTCAGTTAGGTTTCTTCACCGGTTATTACCGGCAGGGGTTATTTTTACTGCGCGATCCGCTCTTTCAGGAAAGTCAGATAATCGGACTGCTGGCTTCGCAACCGGCAGCCCCTATGTTATTCAAACAGTGCTCAGAGCACCGCCGAAACCTTGAAGAAGAGTCTGTTTTCTGTGAAGTAATTTGCAGTGACGCGCCAGACGTTGGGCTCCATGGGATCGAAAGAGCCAGTTGTGTCACTGATCAATTCATAGCTCCCATAGGGATCGGAAGATCCGTAAACAACATAGGAAACAGCTCCCGGCACCGGCGTGAGCGTGAGCTTGATGTCGGCTCCTTCCAGCGCGATGGTGGCGGTTCCTTCCACGTGGGCGTGGATGACATCAGTATTGCTGGTGACGGGATAATCCACACTTAGCTCAGCCGTCGCGACAGTAATTGAAAAATCCGCGTAGTTGGAGTCAAAATCCGTTCCCGTAAAGGCCAGGGTGATGAGCGCCGTGGTGGAGTTCACGTGGCTGACACTCTGGATCGAGAGTCCCGCCGGAGCGTTGTTAAGCGTGAAATTGGATGCCGACAGACTGCTGTCGGAGAAGGAGGCGTCGGAGAGAGTGTAAGTGACGGTGGCTCCGTTCAGATTAACCTCTTCCAGGGTTTGCGTGGGGGTGATGGTCGCTGTGGCTGTCACGGGGTTATCCAGCACCACTTGCAGATAGGGCGACCACATGCCGTAATCGTCCTCAAAATATGAACGGAGCCGGTAATAATAGGTCCCGCCAGCGCTGAGTCCAGTGATCACCTTGGAGGTCAGCAGGTCCACGTCGAAGTTGGAGTAGCCGCTCACGACATTGGTGAAGAGGCTGTCGGTGGCCACCTGCAGATAGTAGTTGGTGGCTGTGATGGGCACGCTCCAGTTGGCAGTGAAACCTGTGGTTGTGATATCGGAATTGAACAGCGGACAGGGCGCCCAGATGCGGGCCGCGTAGCCGGGCAGGTCGATGAAGGGGTTGCGGTTGCCCTGGCGCTCGGCGATGCGGTTGTTGCGGCGGACTTCCCAGGCGTCTGGGGGATCGGTTGCGTGCCATTGGAGCAGGGTGGCCAGCTTTCCGTAATAGGGCAGGTTTTCGCTTGCGTCGGAATATACGTGATCGACCAGTTCCAGGTCGTAGCTGGTGTCCGTGCCTTCATAGCGCACCGCCATGTACATGATGATGCGGGCCACGTCGCCTTTGTCATCCGGGCGGGGTTCCCAGGTGTTGTAGGTTTGGTAACAGCCTGTGGCGCCGGTATATCCGGGCGGGGGAGAGGAGTCCGTTACCGCGGTTCCGCCGTCGTCGAAGTCCTTGTTGCTCTTGGAGGAATTGACCGTGGCGTCGCAAGGCCGGAGGTGGTGGAGGTCGGTTCCGGCGGGGGCTGTGTCGCCAAAATCGCCATGGCTCTTGCTCCAGGTGTGTTCCTTGTTCCAGTCGGTGGCGTCTCCGCCGTAGGAATCTGCGTCGATGCTCCAGCCAGTGTAGATCTCCAGCACATTGTTGGAGTTGTTCGGGTCCTGGTCTGTGTATTTGAGTTGGGTGGTGGTCGCTGTGTAGGAGTACTCTGTGGTGTGGGTGGTGCGCAAGAGGCTGTGCAGCAGTCCTTTAATGGTGATTCCGTAACCGTAGATGTCGGCGTAGTATCCGCTGCCGGAAGAGGTGGTTGTGGAAACCGATCTGGGGTTGTTGGCGGCAGTGGTGGTGAGGTATTTGGTGTCGATTCCGCTGCCGTTGTATTCATACACCCGGAACCAGTAAGCAGTGTCCGGGGTCAGGTTGGTTACCGTAACTCCGTTGTAGGGCTCGCCTTCGATGTACTCGGTGGCGCCGTTATAGACCACCTGTTCGCCGGAACCCAGGTAATAGGTGTTTGCTGTATATGTGGATCCGTCCGTGGGATTGCTGAAGCTGTTGCTGGTGTTCACCTTAACCAGGCGGAAAGTTCCGTTGCCCGGTGTCCATTCTGCCGTGATGGAGGTGAAGGCCGGGTATCCGGTGATTCCTGACGCCTGGATCGTTGGCGTGGTAACGCTTTCGCTGGTGACCAGGCCGGATACGTAAAGGCTCACGTCGATGGCCCCGGGGCTGGAGTGGACGATGTTTCCGATCCAGGTGCCAGCTGTTCCGGCCAGGCGAACGTGGATGTTTCCGCTGAAGGATGATGCCACGCTGGTGCTGCTGCTGAGATAGCTCGATCCGCCATCGGTGGAAAGCTCAAACCCTGCGGGAATGGCCATGCTGATGCTGCCTGTGAGGTTGGATGAAGATAGGTAGTAGTGTTGAGACGCGGAGGGGGTTCCTTCGGTGGTGGAAAAGGGACTGAAAGTGTGGCTGGCGTAGATAACCGGCGCCGTGCTGGAAGTGGTGGTCACGTCTATCTCGTTGGAATTGCCGCTGGTCCCGTGCAGATTGACGGCCCGCACCTGGTAGCGGTAGTCGGTCGATTCATCAAGGCCTGTCACCAAGTGACTCGTGACGTTGCCCACATTGAGGTCCTGGTAGCCAGGCACGTAGCTGATGGCTTTGCTGCCGTAGGTGTGGGAGCCGAGATCGGAAGCAGTGTCTACCGGGTAAAAATCCCACTCCGAAGTTAGGGTGGGAAAGCCGGAATCCGGATTTTGGCTTATTCCAGCAGAGACAGAGGCTTTGCGGATCATGGTTTGGTCTTTGGTTATGTTTGGTGATACACCCCAGAAATCTCCCGGATCCTCGCCAATTCTTCCGAAGATATCCACAAGGCTGGCTGTGGATACATTGTACAAAGCAACCGCGTCATCTCCATTAAAGTTTATCACAGCAGATGAGGTCTGATCTGCCACTGCGAGAATTCCGGCACTGGCACTTGGGTGCGCGATCACGTAAACATCAGCGTTAGTTAGAGTTCCCGACAGATCCAGCGTGTTGGATGCAGTGGGAGCTCCATTCGAGTACAGATGCAATTTGTAATTGCTCAGGTCAACCGCAGCGCCGGTTCCGTTGTAGATCTCGATCGCCTTGTTGTAACTGGTTCCCTCAATATACTCCGAGAAGAAGAGGTCACTGACATCCGAACCGGTGTAAACATCCAGCCGGTAGCTGCTGGTGTACGGTACCGCGTTCCAGTTGGCGGTGAAACTAGAATGATCAACAGCGCTCGCAGCGGTGGCTACCGGGGTTGCCGGAACAGCGCCCGTCAGCACAGATCCGCTGCAAGTTACATATACAGTGGTGGCGCCACCTGAGCTTACGCTGATGTCTTCCGAGTTGTAATCTCCCGCGCCTAATCCGGCTTTCAGTCTCACATAAACCGTGGTGGGCGGAATGTCGCCCCGGGTAGGTGAGACCGTCAGAGTGGGGCCAAAGCCGCTGCCGGAGCTGGCGGAAATTTCATAATGCGTTGGGGCTGATATGCTTATGTCTGAGACAACATCAACCCCGCTGACCGTGAAAGCCTGCTCGGCAGAAGGCCCCAGGTCCTGCATGTAGGAAAAACCGCTCAGAGCTGAGGGATAGGCATACACGGCAATGTTGGGCGTAACCTGCACCGTAACGTTGTCGAAAAACGCGGTCTGGGTGGCAGAGGTGGAGCCCTGCCAGTAAGCGCCCAGAAAGGCCAGCGCGTCTAAAGTGTAGGTGTTGTCCACAGCGGTTCCCTGAGACACCAGAGTTCCGGACATGGGATCGGAAAAAGCTGAGGTTCCGTCGTTGCGCAGGAACATTACCCAGGTGTTGGTGGAGGGATCGTAGGTAACTTTGACGCTCAGGTATTCATTGCCAAAATCCGTGAGGCCGGAGGTATTGCTGGTGATCAAGTTCGTAAAGGAACCTATTCCCGCGCTGTACTTTACCAGCCTGAGCGGGTCGGTGGAGCCTGTTTGGCCCAAGGCCAGGGCGTAGCCGGAGCCGCTGTTGAAGGCAGAGGTCGATGAACCGGCCAGGATGAAGGCCAGCCCGTAGTTTCCACTGCCAAATCCGGCGGGGTCGGGCCTGATCTGCCTCAGGTTCACATACCAGGTCACCAGGCCGTCGATCAAGGCCAGGGTCGCGTTATAGGGGCCGCCAAATCCTGAGGTGGGAACCGAAGCAAACATCCAGCCTGCAACATTCGCGGTTCCGCTGGCATCATTGGTCAGTTCCAACTGGGCGGGGTCCAGGTTGCGACGCGCGCCCCAGTCATCTCCGGAGCGATTTGCAGACCAGGCACTGGAGCCGATCTGGCCTGTGGTTGTCCAGCCTGCGTCCTGATTTGCCGAAAAATCGTCGGCAAAAACAGTCGTTTGCGCGAACCCGGCGGCCACTGCCAGCACGAGGGACAAAGCGAGCGTGAGCATTTTCATGATATCTCCACAAGCGGGACGAGCCTTGATCTCTCTTCAGAGATCCGATCGCCCGGCTTTCACTGGTTTGTTAAATCATTATCCAGCTGAGCGTTGTGAAGGACTATTGTCCGCAGTCACGCGACCAGCAGGAAAATATGGATGATGCAATTTCAGTTCCATTAACTCATCTGATTCAGGCTCTGACCGATGTTGTGGAAAATAATACACAGTTGGCAAGAAAAAGGAAATTTAGTTCTTGACATCATAAGTCCGGATGTTTAAATTGTTTTCATTAGGAGAAACATAAAATAGAGGTGAACATGAGCAAATTATCAAAAAGTCTTCTTCTTACCCTGTTGTTGCTGGCGCTGCTGCCGGCAATCCACGCTTTTGAAAGTACCCTTTTAATAGAAGGGGGAGTTGGCATTCCGCTCGACGACATTGAGGGAACCAACGAGATGAAAGGCGCCTGGGCCCTCACCTGGGATGCCTGGATGATCAAGGACTGGCTTGGCGTGGGTTTCAGCCCCTGGTTCGCCAATGTGGAAGTTCAGGGCGCCGATCCTACCGAATCGTATTTTTCCTCGCTGGAAGGGATCAATTTGTATCTGAAACTGCGCCCCACCAAGGCCGGCGCGCTCAATTTTCCCGAGGCGTCTTTCATCAGACGGATATCCCCGTTCGTGGCGCTCGGCGGTGGCTGGTCCACCCACGGCAGCAAAGATGAAAACGGCGTTGCCAGCAATCCCAGCGAACAGCCTGGATTCAGAGGCCATTTGACCCTTCCGCACGCCGCGGCCGGCGTTTCCATCCTTTCCAAATGGAACACCACTTTGGATCTGGGCGTTAAATTCGACTACTTCGACGCTGACAGCCTCGACCTCACCGGCCCCGCCAGCAATTTTCTGGAAAATGACGCGCTGATTACTCCCTACATCGGACTGGGCCTGCATTTCGGAACCCCGATCGCCGTGCCGGAGCTGCTCTATCAGGGCACCCTGAACGGTTTCAGCACTGTGGTGGGAACTCCTTCCGCGGCTCAGTCCTACAAGTTGCAGGGAAAAAACCTCAAGGGCGACATCGATCTGGTGGCTCCCGAAGGTTTTGTGCTTTCCATTGACGGCGGCCAGGTTTGGGCCAAATCGGTGCGCGTGCCGGCGGATTTTGCAGGGGACATCTGGGTGCGCCTGACCGGCGACAAAGTGGGAACTTATGACGGCAGCATCGGCCATCAGAGCAAAGGCGCGGCCGCGGTCGCCCTGCCCGTAAGCGGTATGGTGCGTGAACCCATCCTGCCAACTCTGGGCTTGGTATCATCCGGTTTGGGCACGTTCACCACAGAATTGGGAACGCCCTCAGCCGCCCAAAGCTACAAGATCAGGGGCAAGGACCTCACCGGCGACATCGTGATCGACGCTCCGGCGGGCTTCGAGTTCTCCCTCGACGGCGGAACTACCTATGCCACATCCATGCGGGTGCCGGCTGGCTTCGACAGGGATATCCTGGTCCGCATGCCCGGTACCAAGGCCGGCAACTTCAGCGGTAACATCTCTCACGTCAGCCCGGGCGTGCCAAATCTGACCGTTCCGGTGATGGGCATCGTAACCGCGCCGCAAGTTCCCTCAATCGGTTTGGAGACGGGCGATTTGAGCGCTTTTACCACCGAACTGGGCACTCCCTCCGCGCCTCAAAGCTACAAGATCAAAGGCAACAACCTCACCGGCGACATCATGATCGACGCGCCGCAAGGATACGAGATTTCCCTCGACGGCGGCAAGACCTGGAAGCCTTCCGTCACCGTGCCCGGAGGATTTAATGACAACATCTGGGTGCGCCTGACCGGGGCAGATGCCGGAAACTTTGACGGCAATGTTTCCCACGCCAGCCCTGGCGCCGGGACCTTCAACCTGCCTGTGGCGGGAACCGTGATCGAACCTGCTCCGGAAATGCCGGAAATCGTTCTGACATCCGGCAGCCTGAACGCTTTTTCCACCGATCTGGGAACCCCCTCCGAGCCCCAAAGCTACAAGATCGTGGGCAAAAACCTCACCGGTGACATCGTGATCGACGCTCCCGCGGGTTACGAATTCTCCCTCGACGGCGGCAAAAACTGGTCCACCTCAATGCGTGTTCCGGCCGGATTCGACAAAGACATCTGGGTGCGCCTCACCGGTGCCAAAGCAGGAAACTTCAGCGGCAACGTCTCCCACGCCAGTCCTGGCGCAGGAACCTTCAATCTGCCCGTAAGCGGCACCGTTAAGGAAGCCCCTAAACCTGAAGAACCCGAAGAACCCGAGCAACCCGAAGAACCCGAAGAACCCAAGGACAGCGACGGCGACGGCATTCCCGACGACCGCGACAAAGCTCCTTTCGCTCCGGAAGACCGCGATGGATTCATGGACGCGGACGGCATTCCGGATCCGGATAACGACGCGGACGGCATCCCGGATGCACTTGACGGCGCCCCCATGGATCCCGAGGACAAGGATGGATTTGAAGATACCGACGGCATCCCCGATCCGGACAACGACGCGGACGGCATCCCGGACGTGAGCGATCTGGCCCCCGGCACAGATCAGACCGTGGCCCAGGGCATCAACACCAAGGAAACCTACAACGATTTCGAGGATACCGACGGTGTTCCGGACGAACTTCCGGGCAACCCTCTGCTGGACCAGTTGGAGGAAGACCTGCTGAAGCACATGGTGCACTTCGACACCAACCTCTACACCATTCGCGCCAGTGACAAACCCTTCCTGGACCGCGTGGCCGAAGCCCTCAAACAGCTCCCCGAGGTGATGATCGAGATCCAGGGACACACGGATTCCACTGGTAATGACAAGATCAACGAACCGCTATCCTACAACCGCGCCAAGGTGGTCAAAGACTACCTCGTGGCCAGAGGCGTGGACGCGGAACAGATCGAAAGCAAGGGCTACGGCTCCAAGGTCCCCGTCGCCACCAACGACACCGTGGCCGGACGCCAGGAAAATCGCCGCGCCCAAATGGTGCTCATCAAATAAGAAGCACTTGCTGGATAAACACTCCAATCGGGGCCCGCATCACGCGGGCCCCTTTTTTCAGGTTTAGAAACTGCTCAGGTTTGGCTTTCATCCAGGCCTGGCGGAGAGCGGATGTCTCCTGCTGGGACTGGGTTGTTCCTGTCAGGCCTGGATTCCCTGGCTTCGCGCGCTTGAGCAGGCTTCCCCGTAATCCCCAAAATGCCATCTTCCAGGAAGCTTTTTCCCGAGTAGCTCCCAATATCAATACGGTATCAATACGGAATCAATACGGATTTCATCCGTATTGATTCCGTATTGATTCCGTATTGATACCGTATTGATATTGGGAGGGAGCCGGGCAAAATGGGATAAATCGCAAATGGTTTCAGCCTGTGGTTGCGGCCAGTTTCGGCCTGTCCTGGCTGTTCGGCGCGGGGTGCCCCAACAACTGGAAAGCAGTTGGCAGGGTTGAAATCCGGAGTACTGCGGACGGGGCTGGCGCAGGTTTTCATAAAAAGGCTGACGCGCGCATCCGCACGCGCTCGTCCGGGAAAAAATCCGGGAAAGTTGCAAAGGTCTGCTTGACAAAAAATGGGGTGGAGAATTTTTTGCACCGAACCGGGATTTTCGGTGACAACATAGAGTGACGCAAGAAAAGTGATTGACAAAAAACAGGTGCTGAAATTGCTTGGAAAAACTTGACGCCGATGTAGCTCAATGGCAGAGCAATTGATTTGTAATCAATAGGTTGGGGGTTCAACTCCCTTCATCGGCTCCAGGAATTGTGGACAGGTGGTCGAGTGGTTAATGGCACTGGGCTGTAAACCCAGCGACGCGAGTCTACGGAGGTTCAAATCCTTCCCTGTCCACCACGTTTTTAGAGAATGCCAGCGGGAGTAGCTCAGTTGGTAGAGCATCAGCCTTCCAAGCTGAGGGTCGCGGGTTCGAACCCCGTTTCCCGCTCCATTTTCAAGCCCGGCACCAATAAAGATAATAAACAGCTCAAGTAGCTCAGCAGGTAGAGCACCTCCTTGGTAAGGAGGAGGTCATCGGTTCGAGTCCGATCTTGAGCTCCACTTTCTTTTCGAACAAACAATAACACGACGTGGGATCCGCCAGCGGGTCCCAGGAGGAAAAATGGCAAAAGAAAAATTCGTACGTAACAAGCCGCATGTCAATGTTGGTACGATCGGTCATATTGACCACGGCAAGACGACGCTCACCGCAGCGATCACTTCGTATTTGAGCAAAAAGGGCGGCGCTTCGTTCCGTTCCTTTGACAGCATCGACAACGCTCCGGAAGAAAAAGCCCGCGGCATAACCATCGCCACAGCCCACGTTGAATACGAAACCGACAAGCGCCACTACGCGCACGTGGATTGCCCCGGCCATGCCGACTACATCAAGAACATGATCACCGGTGCCGCGCAAATGGACGGAGCCATCCTCGTCGTGAGCGCCGCAGACGGCCCCATGCCCCAGACCCGTGAGCACATCCTGCTCGCCCGTCAGGTGGGCGTTCCCGCCATCGTGGTTTTCATGAACAAGTGCGACCTGGTTGACGATCCCGAATTGCTCGACCTGGTGGAAATGGAAGTTCGTGAGCTTCTGGAAAAATATGAATTCCCCGGCAGCGACCTTCCCGTGATCCGCGGTTCCGCCTTGAAAGCGCTGAATGGCGATGCCGAAGGCGAAGCCCAGATCCAGGAACTCATGGACGCCGTGGACAGCTACATTCCGCAGCCTGACCGCGCCACCGACAAGCCCTTCCTGCTTCCCGTCGAAGACGTGTTCTCGATTCCGGGACGCGGCACCGTGGCCACCGGCCGCGTGGAACGTGGCGCCATCAAAGTTGGCGAAAAAGTAGAGCGCGTGGGCATCCGCGAGACCGTGGAAACCACCTGCACCGGCGTGGAAATGTTCCGCAAACTTCTGGACGAAGCCCAGGCAGGCGACAACATCGGCGTGCTGCTGCGCGGCTTTGCCAAGACCGACGTGGAGCGCGGCATGGTGCTGGCCAAACCCAAATCCATCACCCCGCACACCAAGTTCTCTGGCCAAACCTACGTCCTCACCGCTGATGAAGGCGGACGCCAGAAGCCCTTCCGCACCGGCTACCGTCCCCAGTTCTATTTCCGCACCACCGACGTGACCGGAACCCTGACCCTGCCGGAAGGCGTACTGATGGTCATGCCCGGCGACAACGTGCAGATCACCGGTGAGCTCATCACCCCGATCGCCATGGAGCAGGGACTGCGCTTCGCCATCCGCGAAGGCGGCCGCACCATCGGCAGCGGCGTGGTTGGCGATATCATCGAATAAACTGCTGGACAAGGAACAATGAGAGACATCATCATCCTTGCTTGCGAAGAGTGCAAAAACCGTAATTATACGACCACGCGCAACAAACGCAAGAATCCGAACAGGATGGAGCTGAAGAAATTCTGCCCCAGCTGCCGGAAACACACACTGCATAAACAGCGCTAACGCTGAACGATATGTTGCAGGACAGTAGTTCAACTGGTAGAGCACCGGTCTCCAAAACCGGGGGTTGCGGGTTCGATTCCTGCCTGTCCTGCCACATTTTCATCCTCCAGCTGATGCTGCAGGCCCAAAGTTAAATGGTGAAAACATGAAACTCAATTTCGATAGAATCAAACGCTTTTTCCACGACGTGCTCAGCGAAATGAAAGCCGTATCCTGGCCCACAAAAGCCGACATCAAGGAAGGCACGGTGGTGGTGATCGTGATCTCTGGCATCGTGGCGTTGTTTCTGAGCCTGGTCGATTTCGGCTTTGGCCAGCTGTTCGGCCTGCTGTTCAAGCTCGTCTAAGGATATTCGCAGTGGCAATGCAATGGTACGCGATCCATACCTACTCGTCCCACGAGAACAAGGTTAAGACAGCCATTGAAAAGGGTCTGGAGGGCACCGATCTGCAGGAATGCGTCGGCCAGTTGCTGGTGCCGCTGAGAAAAGCCTTCATCGTGCGCGAAGGCAAAAGGGTCGAGCAGGAGCGCAAGCTGTTCACCAGCTATGTGTTCATCCAGGCCGACCTCACTCCGGAACTGCGCAGCTACATTTTGAATATCGCCGGGGTCACTAAATTTTTGGGCCAGACCAAGGACCACAAGGACCCCATCCCCTTGGATGAGGAAGAGGTGAACCGGCTTTTGGGCATCGCGGACAGGGAAAAGGAGCCGGGGAAAGTTTTCGCTTTCATGCCCGGCGACATGGTGAAGGTCACCGCCGGCCCCTTCACGGATTTTGAAGGCCTCGTGCAAAAGGTTGCAGACGACGGCCAGAAGCTGGTGATCGATGTAACGGTCTTTGGCCGGCGCACACCGGTGGAGCTGAACTCCAACCAGGTGGAGATTTTAAGGAAATAGGAAGTAAACAAAATGGCAAAACCGAAAGACGTAGCGGCGATACTGAAGCTTCAGCTTCCCGCAGGAAAAGCAACCCCGGCCCCGCCGGTCGGCCCCGCGTTGGGCCAGGTGGGAGTGAACATTCCTGAATTTTGCCGCCAGTTCAACGAAAAAACAGGTGACCAGCCCGGGATGGTTTTCCCCGTGGTGATCTATGTCGCCAAAAATAAATCCTTCACTTTTGAGATCAAGACGCCGCCGGCGTCCATCCTGATCAAGAAAGAGGCCGGTCTGGCCAAAGGTTCGGCCACCCCGAACAAAGTGAAAGTTGGCCATATCAATCAGGACCAGCTGCGCACCATCGCCCAGCTGAAGATCCAGGACATGAACTGCAATACCCTTGAATCTGCTATGAGTATGATCGCTGGCACTGCAAGGAGCATGGGTGTGGTCGTTGACGACTGACCCACCTTGTGCAGGAGATAATATTCAGAAGGAGAGTCAATGAAACATAGCAAAAGGTACAACACTGCCTACGGGATGTATGACCGCCAGAAACGCTATGATCTCGACGAAGCCATCAAGATCCTGAAATCTTACCCGGCTTCCAAGTTTGACGAAACGGTTGAGATCCATTTCAATCTGGGCGTCGACCCCCGCAAAGCCGATCAGCAGATCCGCAACTCGCTGGTTTTGCCCCATGGAACGGGCAAAGTCTCGCGCGTGCTGGTTTTTGCCGAAGGCGACAAGGCGGATGAGGCCAGGAAAGCCGGTGCCGATCACGTGGGATTGGATGATCTGATGGAAAAGATATCGGGCGGATGGTTCGATTTCGACGTCGTGATCACCACACCCACGATGATGGGAAAGATCGGCAAACTGGGCAGGGTTTTGGGCCCGCGTGGCCTGATGCCCAACCCCAAGGTTGGTACCGTAACCATGGACGTGGGAAAAGCCGTTGAAGAAGCCAAGGGCGGCAAGATCGCCTACCGGGTGGACAAATTCGCGAATTTGCACATCCTGACCGGCAAGATCAGCTTTTCCGCGGAAATGCTCAAGGACAACATCAAGGCCGTTCTGGCCGCGGTTCTCAAAGACCGCCCGGCGACCATGAAGGGTGTCTATATCAAGAGCATCACCGTGTGCACGACCATGGGACCCGGCATCAAGCTGCAAATCGCAAGCGCGACTCTGGAAGCGAAGAGCTGAGGAGGAGAACAATGGTTCAAAGTGTAAAATATGACATCGTAGCACAACTTAAAGAACGCATGGAAGGCGCCAAAGCGATCGTACTGGTGGATTACAAGGGGATCAGCGTGGAGCAGGTGAATCAACTGCGCAACCAATACCGGGAAGCGAAAGTGGATTACCTGGTCCAGAAAAACACCCTGGTCAAGATAGCTCTCAATGACCTGGGCATAACCGAGCTCGACGAATACCTGCAAGGCCCCACGGCCATCGCCATCTGCAAGGATGAGGAAGTTGCCCCGGCCAAGGTGCTCGTCAAATTCATCAAGGATGTGATGGAGGAAGCCCAGTTTCCCAGCTTCAAGGCTGGGTTGGTGGCCGGGCAGGTCTTCGACCAGGCCCAGCTGCAGGAACTGGCCAAACTTCCGTCCCGCGAAGAAATGCTGGCCAAGATCATGGGCAGCCTGAACGCTCCTCTGTCCAACTTCATGAATGTATCCCAAGGTGTCGCCCGTAAGCTTGTATACGCGCTTGATGCCGTTGCCAAAACCAAGGCAAGCTAAAAAAAATATTATCCCTGGAGGAAAAAATGTCCGATAAAATAACCCAAGTTATTGACCTGGTTTCAGAGATGAGCCTGCTTGAGGTCTCTGAACTCGTAAAAGCAATGGAAGAGAAATTTGGTGTGTCAGCCGCCGCCCCCGTGGCCATGGCTGCCGCCCCGGCTGCCGGTGGCGCCGAAGCTCAGGAAGAAAAGACCGAGTTCGACGTCGTCCTGGCCAGTGCTGGCGAGAAAAAGATCAACGTGATCAAGGTCGTGCGCGAGATCACCAAGCTTGGCCTCAAAGAAGCCAAGGACCTGGTTGACGGCGCCCCCAAGGTGGTTGTGGAAAAAGTCAGCAAAGAAGAAGCCGAATCTGTTAAGAAGAAACTCGAAGAAGTCGGTGCTTCTGTCGAAGTTAAATAGGGTAACCACTCCCTAGCCAATGTCCAAAAAAAGTCCCGTGGGACTTTTTTTGGACTTGTTATGTTTCAGAACCCGAACCCGATCCATTGTCCGAGCGACATCCCTGTCCCCACATCCAAGGCAGGCTTATTTTACCGCAAAGTGGCGGTACCGCGCAAGCAACACATTTACCATGCAACGGTTAGAGACCGCAAAGGAGTGAGCTTTTGAGAAAGATCAAGAGTTTTTCCAAGATCTCCGGAAGATTTGCCGAACTGGGCATCCCGGAAGTGGAAATACCCAATCTGCTGGCTATGCAAGTGGATTCGTTCAATGACTTTTTACAAAAGGACATCCATCCCAAGCGCCGGGAGAAAAAAGGGCTTCAGGAAGTTTTTGAGGCCATTTTCCCGATCGAGGACATCAAGGGCAATTTCCTGCTGGAATTTCAGGAGTATAACATCCTGCAGGAGAAGTATTCCATCGACGAGTGCCGGGAACGCAACCTGTCTTACCAGGCACCCCTGAAAGCCAAGCTGCGGCTTACGATCTTCGAACAGAACGAAGGGGTCCGGGAACACAAGGACACCATTGAACAGGATGTGTTTTTAGGTGAGATCCCCCTCATCACCGAGCAGGGAACTTTCATCGTCAATGGCGCTGAGAGGGTGGTCATATCGCAGTTGCAGCGCTCACCCGGAGTTTTTTTCTCGGAAGAGAAGCACGCCAGCGGTAAAACTTTGTATTCCGCCAAGGTGATCCCCTACAACGGGTCCTGGCTGGAATTCGACATCGACATCCACGACGTGATGTATGTGCACATCGACAAGCGCCGCAAACTTCCGGTCACCATCATTTTGCGCGCCATCGGCATTTCCACCAACCAGGACCTGCGCAAGGTGTTTTACGCCAGCGAGACCCTGAAGCTGAAAGAGGCGAAGGGCCGCCATCTCTATGAAGAGATCAAAGTGAAGGGCTCAGACGAACCCCTGGCAACCGTGAACGAGCAGGTGACCGACGCCCTGATCAAGATTCTGGAAGAGCAAGGCATCAAGAAGGTCGAGGTGATCGACTACGAGTATGAGATCGCCCGCAAGGTGCTGGAAAACACCATTGCCAAAGACCCCACCGAAAACCAGGAAGACGCCCTTAAAAAGATCTACAGCCTGATCCGGCCCGGCGAAGACGCCACCTTGGAAACCGCCAAGGCCTTGGTGGACAGGATGTTTTTCAACGAAAAACGCTACAACCTCGATGAGGTGGGACGCTACAAGATCAACACCCGCCTCGGCATCAACGTGGACCCCAACCTCCTCACCCTCTGCGTGGATGACTTCGTTCACATCTTCAAGACCCTGGTGAACATCTATCACGACCAGGATGTGGTTGACGACATCGACAACCTTTCCAACCGGCGCGTGCGCACGGTGGGTGAACTTTTGGAAGAGCAGTATAAGACAGGGTTGTCCATGGTTGCCCGGATCATTCAGGAACGCATGGCGATCTCCAACACCGACGAGATCACGGTGCACGATCTGGTGAACAGCAACGCGCTGATCTCCGTGGTGCAGTCGTTCTTCCTTACCGGACAGCTTTCCCAGTTCATGGAACAGACCAATCCCCTGGCTGCGCTGCGGCACAAACGCGCGTTCTCGGCTTTGGGCCCCGGCGGACTCACCCGCGACAGGGCCGGCTTTGAAGTGCGCGACGTGCACGCGTCCCACTACGGACGGGTTTGCCCCGTGGAAACCCCGGAAGGACCGAACATCGGCCTCATCGTGTCGCCCTCCATCTATTCCCGGATCAACAAGTTCGGTTTCATGGAAACCCCCTACCGCAAGATCGTGGATGGAGTGGTCACCAATGAATATGAATATCTGGACGCCGCCCAGGAAGAGAAATTCATCATCGCCCAGAGCAACGTGACCTTGGACGACAAGCGCCGGATAACCGACGAAGCGGTCTTCGCCCGCGACAAGGGCGATTTCATCCTGGTGAGTCCCAAACAGCTGGAGTACATGGATGTTGCCCCGCAGCAAATGGTTTCGGTTTCCGCGGCGATGATCCCCTTCCTCGAGCATGACGATGCCAACCGCGCCCTGATGGGCTCAAACATGCAACGCCAAGCCGTTCCGCTGATCAATCCGAAAGCCCCGGTGGTGGGAACCGGCATGGAAAAAATTGCCACCATGGATACCTCCAACATTGCCGTGGCCCCCTATGACGGCACTGTGACCAACGTAACCTCGGCCTATGTGGAGATCAAGCCCCTCAGCGAAACGGACGAAGCTTTTTATCTGAGCACGGGCAACCGCATCGAACTCAAGAAATTCGTGCGCACCAATCAGGACACCTGCAACAACCAGCGTCCCGTGGTGCGGATCGGCGACAAGGTCCGCAAAGGCCAGCCGATCTCGGACGGTGGCTGCGTGGAAGACAACCGTCTGGCGCTGGGCACCAATCTGCTGGTGGCTTTCATGCCCTGGTACGGTTACAACTATGAGGACGCCATCATCCTCAGTGAAAAGGTGGCCCGCGAGGACACCCTCACTTCGATCTATATCGAAGAGATGGAAGTGCTGGTGCGCAACGTCAAGAATGGGCGCGAAGAACTGGCTTACGACATACCCAATGTGCCCGCCCACGCTCTGCGCAATCTGGACAAGACCGGTATCATCCGCGTTGGCTCAGTGATCCAGGCCGGCGATATCATCGTGGGCAAAGTGACCCCCAAGAGCATCGAGATAGACCCCTCTCCGGAAGAAAACCTGATGCGCGCGCTGTTTGGCGACCGGGCCGGAGACTTCACCAACAGTTCGCTCAAGGCCAAGCCAGGCATGGAAGGCGTGGTGATCGACGTAAAGATGTTCTCCCGGCTGGAAGAGGGCATGGAACAGGAAGAGGACAAGGACGAAAAATACAACAAGCTGAAAAGCGATCTTAACCTGCGCCGCAAAAAGGTGGAGGAATTCAAGGAAGAGAAGCTCTCCGCCGCCTTGCTGGGCCAGCTGGCCCAAACCATCTGGGACGAGAAGACCAACGTCTATTTCATCGCCCCCGGTAAAAAGATCACCAAGACGGACGTGGCCCGGATCAACTTCAAGAAGCTGGACCTGGACGCCCAACTGGTGCAGGACACTGAGAAGAACGAGCAAATCTACAGCGACATCATCCTGAAGGTCAAGCAGTCCCTGGAGCAGAGTGAAAACATCTACCGCAAGTCCCGCGAACGCATCAAACATGGAGATGAGTTGCAATACGGCGTGCGCAAGATGGTGAAGGTCTATGTGGCCAAGAAACGCAAGATCGAGGTGGGAGACAAGATGGCCGGACGCCACGGAAACAAGGGAGTGATCTCCATCGTGGCTCCCATCGAAGACATGCCGTTCCTGGAAGACGGATCCCCCGTGGACATCGTGCTCAATCCTCTGGGTGTGCCCAGCCGCATGAACATCGGCCAGATCATGGAGACCCATCTTGGCATGGCCGCGCAGGCCTTGGGCTTTGAAGTGGAGACCCCGATCTTTGACGGCGCTTCGGTGGACGACATCGAATCCGCGCTGCAGGAGGCAGGATTGCCCACCGATGGCAAGCAGGTCCTCTATGACGGAAAATCCGGAGAACCTTTCAAGGAACGCGTCACCGTTGGCGTGATCTACATGATGAAACTCAACCACCTGGTGGCGGACAAGATGCACGCACGCTCCACCGGTCCTTACTCCCTGATCACGCAGCAGCCCCTGGGTGGAAAAGCCCAGCACGGCGGACAGCGTTTGGGGGAAATGGAAGTCTGGGCGCTGGAAGCTTACGGCGCTGCGCACCTGCTGGAAGAAATGCTCACCATCAAGAGCGATGACGTGGATGGCCGCAACAATGCCTTCAAAGCAATCACTCGCGGTGAAAACCCGCCCCCTCCGGGCATTCCGGAATCCTTCAACGTGCTCATCAGTGAGCTCAAGTCCCTGGGCTTCGATATCGAATTCCTCAAGGATAGCGAAAAGGGCGAAGTGAGGTAAAGATGTTAAAAGACACCCGACGTGAGATCCGCCCCAACGAATATGACTTTGTGCGCATCAAGCTGGCATCGCCGGAAACGATCGTAAACGAATGGTCGCATGGCGAGGTAACCAAACCCGATACACTCAACTACCGCACTCTCAAACCCGAAAAGGACGGCCTTTTCTGCGAAAGGATCTTCGGCCCGGAAAGGGATTATGAGTGCGCCTGCGGCAAATACAAGAAGAAACGCTTTCAAAACACGGTCTGTGACCGCTGCAACGTGCTGGTGACAACTTCCCGCGTGCGCCGCACCCGCATGGGGCACATCGCCCTGGCCGTGCCGATCGCCCACATCTGGTTCGTGAAAAGCGCGCCCAGCAAGATCGGAACTTTGCTGGACATGACGGTAAAAGACCTGGAACGCATCCTCTATTATGAATCTTTCATTGTGATCGACCCAGGCGACAGCCCCTATGAAAAGTATGAACTGATCGAAGTGGACGAATACTACGAGATCCGGGATAAAGTGGGCGATAATTTCATCGCCATGATGGGCGCTGAGGCCGTTCGGGAATTGCTTTCCCGCATTGACCTGCACAATGAGGCCCTGAACATCCGCTCCCGGCTGAAAATGGAGAAGGCCACCCTGCACAAGCAGAAACTGATCAACAAGCTCAAGATCGTGGATGCCTTCATCAAATCCGGCAATCAGCCCGAAAATATGATCCTGCAAGCCCTGCCGGTGCTGCCGCCGACGCTCAGGCCGTTGGTACCGCTGGAAGGCGGACGCTTTGCCACCGCGGACTTCAACGACCTTTACCGCCGCGTGATCACCCGCAACAACCGGCTGAAACAGCTGCTGGACATCCGCGCCCCCGAGGTTATCCTGCGCAATGAAAAGCGCATGCTGCAGGAAGCGGTGGACGCCCTGATCGACAATTCCCGTAAACCACGCCCGGTGCGGGGCAGAGGCAACCGGCCCCTGAAATCGCTCACCGACCAGTTGAAGGGCAAGCAGGGCCGCTTCCGTCAGAACCTGCTGGGAAAACGCGTGGACTATTCGGGCCGTTCCGTGATCACCGTCGGCCCCGAACTGAAGCTCTACCAGTGCGGCATACCCAAAGATATGGCCGTGGAGCTTTTCAAACCTTATCTGATCGAACGCCTGCAAAAAATGGGCGAGGTCGACAAGGTCAAAAACGCCAAGAAACTCATCGAGAAAAAGCAACCCGAGATCTGGTCCATCCTGGAAGATGTGATCCGCGATTACCCCGTGCTGCTGAACCGCGCGCCCACTCTGCATCGCCTGGGTATCCAGGCCTTCATGCCGGTGCTCACGGACAACAAAGCCATCCAGCTGCATCCCATGGTCTGCGTTCCTTTCAACGCCGACTTCGACGGTGACCAGATGGGTGTGTATGTGCCGCTCTCGCATGAAGCGCAGATCGAGGCCAGGGTGCTGATGCTTTCCACCCGCAATCTGCTGCTGCCCTCGAACGGCAGGCTGGCCATGGCGGCCAACCAGGACATTGTATTGGGTTGCTACTACCTCACCATGGAAGAGTTTCCCCCGCCCGCGGAGGTCTCCACCATGCGCCATTTCTACAACACAGACGAAGTGATCGCCGCCTATGAATCCGAGGAGCAAAACTACTCCGTGAAGGGAGAGGTGATCGGCAGGCGCAATCTGGACCTGCACACCTGGATCCGGGTCAAAGTGGATGGCAATTTCATCGTCACCACCGTGGGACGGGTCATCTTCAACCAGGTGATACCGCGCGAGGTTGGCTTCCAAAACATCACCTATGACAAAGGCAAACTCAACGATCTGGCCATGCTTTGTTTCGACGCCGTGGGACAGTGGCGCACCGCCCAGTTCCTCGACCATCTCAAAGAGGTTGGATTTGGCTACGCCACCCGGGCCGGAGTGACCTTCAGTTTCAGCGACATCGTGGTGCCCAAGCGCAAGGACGAGATCATCGCCGAATCCGAGGAAGACGTGAAGAAGGTCTTCGACCTCCACCAAAAAGGCGGGATCACGGAAAGCGAGCGCTTTGGCCGGATCGTCGACCTGTGGAAAAAGACCACCGTCCGGGTCACCGATGAAATGATGGAAGACCTTTCCCACAGCAGAAACGGCCTCAACTCCATCTACATGATGTTCAAGTCCGGGGCCCGCGGCAGCAAAGACCAGATCAAACAGCTGGGCGGCATGCGCGGACTGATGGACAAACCTTCCAAGATAGGTTCCACCGGTGGGGCCGACGTTATCGAAACCCCCATCAAGTCGAACTTCCGGGATGGCTTGACCGTGCTGGAATACTTCGTTTCCACTCACGGCGCCCGCAAGGGATTGGCCGATACAGCCCTGAAAACAGCCGACGCCGGATATCTCACCCGCCGTCTGGTGGACGTGGCCCAAAACGCCATCATCACCCTGGACGACTGTGGCACCGGCCGCGGCGTGCACATGAGCGTGCTCAAGGAAGGGAACGAAGTGGTGACCACTCTCTCCGACCGCATTCAGGGACGCACTGCGGTGGATGACGTGGTCGATCCCGTCACCGGCAAGATCCTGGTTCACAGCGGCCAGGAGATCAGCAACAAGATGGCCCGCACCATTCAAAACCACGGCATCATCTCGGTGCATGTGCGCTCGGTGCTCACCTGTGAGGCAGAGCGTGGCATCTGCGCCAAATGTTACGGGCGCAACCTGGCCACCCAAAAGCCCGCCACCATCGGTGATCCCGTGGGCATCATTGCCGCTCAGAGCATCGGTGAGCCAGGCACGCAGCTTACGCTGCGCACCTTCCACATCGGTGGTGCGGCCTCCACCGCTACCGAGATGGCGGAAGTGGCCTCCAACCACGACGGTATCGTGAAATTCGACAGGATGAACACGGTTTCGAACATCGACAACCAGCTGATCTCTGTCAGTCATCTGGGCCGCATCCTGGTGCTGGACGAAGAGAACGAGAGCAAGGTCCTGGAAGAATACAAAGTGGAATACGCGGCCACGGTGCATGTGCGCGACGGCCAAAAGATAGCCCTCAACACCAAGCTGCTCAGTTGGGACCAGTTCAACAATCCTCTCATTTCCACAGCCAAAGGTGTGCTCCACTATGAAAACTTCATCAAGGACATCACCTTCAGGGAGGAATACAACGACATCACCTTCTCCCGAGACATCACCATCATTGAATCCAAGGACCGCAAGAAACAACCGCAGTTCCGCATCGTGAGCGAAGACGGCAGCGCGGTGCAGGTGCCCCTGCCTGCCGGACTGGTGGTGCGCGTGGAGGACGGCAGTTTCGTGCATACCGGCGATATCTTGGGCCAGACGTCACGCATGACCATTAAACAGCGCGACATCACGGGTGGCCTGCCCCGCGTGCAGGACCTCTTCGAAGCCCGCGTACCCAAAGACAAGGCCAAGATCTCTGACATCGAGGGGATCGTTACCATCGGCGGACTCAAAAAGACTGGACGCGACATCTTCGTGACCCCGGCCAACGGCATTGTTGCGCCGGTGGACGGCAAGGTGCTGGTCCAATCCGACGATTATCTGCATCAGGTGGTCATCCTCACCGACAAGACCGTTTACACGGAAAAG
Organism: Candidatus Cloacimonadota bacterium; assembly: GCA_020532085.1. NCBI lineage: Bacteria > Pseudomonadati > Candidatus Cloacimonadota > Candidatus Cloacimonadota bacterium. The sequence goes on from JAJBAV010000006.1 coordinate 60,337, forward strand.
GACGGCAAGGTCACCATCATCGAGGAAAACAAGAAGAAGTTGGTCTCGGTCGCCAAGCGCAATGCCAAGCAGCCCGCGGTGTATGAAATCCCCAAAGGACTGCAGATCATCGTGAACAGCGAGGACAGCGTGAAAGCTGGTGCCCCGCTCTGTGGCAGGATCATGCCCATCCCACCGCTGCAGGAAAGCATTGTCAACGACGGAGACATGGTGAAAAAAGGTCAGCCTTTGGCCGGCCGCAAATATTCCATCCCTTCCGGGAAACGCATCATCGTTCACCAGGGTGACCACGTGGAAAGCGGTGATGCCTTGTCCGACGGTCCTTTCGACCCTCACGACATGCTGGTGAAGGGTATCATCGAAGCCCAGCTGATGATCCTCAACGAAGTGCAGGAGATCTACCGCAAGCAGGGCGTGAAGATAGACGACAAGCATGTCAGTGTGATCATCCGCCAGATGTTCAAGAAAGTTCGCATCACAGACAGTGGCAGCACTTCCTTCCTTGAAGGTGACATTGTGGACAAGATCCAAGTGGAAAAAGAGAACCGCGAGATCATCCAGTTCGGCAAAACGCCCGCGCAGTTTGAACAGCTGCTGCTGGGCATCACCAAAACCTCGCTGCTCACAGACAGCTGGCTTTCCGCCGCGTCTTTCCAGGAAACAACCAAGGTTCTCACCAAAGCCGCCATCGAAGGCAGGATCGACCGCCTCGAAGGCCTCAAGGAAAGCATCATTTTAGGCCACCGCATCCCCGTGGGAACCGGTACCAGGATCTACAACACCCAGATCGAGGAAGCCGTGAACAACGGCGATACGGTCGCCCAGATCATCGATCACTTTGCCCATCCCAGCCAGGATGAGGAAGCGGATGATTTTTACAATTTCTAAACCCAAACATACAACCACCATGGAGGTAAATCAGTGCCAACGATCAATCAACTGATTCGAAAAGGCAGAACCGAGATCGAGAAGAAGAAGAAGAACAGGGCGCTTATGGGATGTCCGCAAAGGCGCGGAGTATGCACTCGTGTTTACACGACGACGCCCAAAAAACCGAACTCGGCCTTGCGCAAAGTCGCCCGTGTCCGTCTGGTTAACGGATTTGAAGTTACAGCTTATATCGGCGGAGAAGGCCACAACCTGCAGGAACACAGCATCGTGCTGGTTCGCGGGGGCCGTGTTAAAGACCTCCCCGGCGTTCGCTATCATATCGTGCGCGGAGCCCTGGATTCCGCCGGAGTCGAAAAACGCGTCAATTCGCGTTCCAAATACGGGACCAAACGGCCCAAGGCCAAGAAGTAAACGGAGGAATGAGCCATGCCCAGAAAGAAAAAAGCTGTCGTCCGTGTAGTGCTTCCGGATCCCAAATATAACGACGTGATCGTCTCCAAGTTCATGAATTGCCTGATGAAGCAAGGCAAGAAGAGCATAGCCGAAAAGATCGTTTACGGCGCTTTCGACATCATCGCGGAAAAGACCAAGCAGCCACCTTTGGAAGTCTTCAAAACCGCCCTCGAAAACGTGCGCCCGATGGTCAAGGTCGTTTCCCGCCGCGTGGGTGGATCAAACTACCAGATCCCTCTGGAAGTGAACGAGAAAAACGGCCGTGCCCTGGCTTTCCGCTGGCTGATCAGCTACTCCCGCGCCCGCAGCGAAAAGACCATGATCGAACGCCTGGCCGCCGAGCTCATCGCCGCCTACAAGAAAGAAGGCGCTTCCATCAAAAAACGCGAAGACACCCACAAGATGGCCGATGCCAACAAAGCCTACGCCCATCTGAGGTTCTGACCCGTTTCAACTCTTGTCAAAACTGCAAGGCGGAATTTCGGTTCCGCCTTGTTGTGCATGATGGCCAGTTTGACAGAGAGCCGAAATTAATGGTCTTTATGGCGGCCAAATTGCATATAATGGATATGGAGGAACGATGAACGTTTTCACACAGATAAACAAAATGCTGCTCCTGTGCCTGCTGGCGGGCTTGCTGTCCGTTCCGGCCAGGGCTGATATCATCCAGCCGGAAACGGCCGCCATTGCCGTCCGGGCATGGCAGGAAAACACCATGCGGGGCACGCGCGTCCCTGCTCAGACCGCTGAATTGCTGGCTTACAGGGCTGGAGAGTTTGCTCCCTCAGCCATGAGTTATGACAGCAAATCAGCAATTCTGCCCCAGCTCTATCTGGCCAAGTTTAGCGATGGTGGTTTTGTGCTGCTGGCGGCTGATGACAACTCCGTTCCGGTGCTGGCCTATTCCGGCGCGCCCCAGGCCTCGGTCGGCACATTCCCCCCTGCCTTTCTGGAATGGGCGTCGCTCTACGCCGCGCAGATCGAAGCTTTGTCTGCAAGCGGCCTGGTCATTCCGGAAAACCGTCAGCTTTGGCAGGACCTGACCTCGGGAAACATTGCCATCTCAGGATACCGGGATCGCTCTGTGGAACCCCTCATGGCCACGGACTGGGACCAGGGTTGGCCCTACAACGAGCTCTGCCCCTTGGATCAAGCTGGTCCCGGCGGACACGTTTATGCCGGCTGCGTGGCCACGGCCATGGGCATGGTGATGAAATACTGGAATCATCCTCAGACCGGTGTGGGCAGCAACACCTATTACGCACAGGGCTACGGCTATCAGACCGCGAATTTCGGTGCCACCACCTATCTCTGGGACGAAATGCCCAATTCCGTGGGCGCTTCCAACCTCCCCGTTGCCACCCTGCTCTATCACTGCGGAGTGGCGGTGGACATGAGTTACGCGCCAGACGGCTCCGGAGCTCAGAGCGCTGATGCCGCTTGGGCCATGGCCAACAATTTCCGCTACCCCGCGGCCACCATCCAAAACCGGTCGAGTTACTCCGATGATCAGTGGAACTCCTTGCTGCAAGACCAGTTGGATAACGGCAGCCCCATCTACTACAGCGGCCACGGCAGCGGCGGCCACGCCTTCGTGATCGACGGATATCAAAGCTCCGCCTATTACCACTTCAACTTCGGCTGGAGCGGCTCGTACAACGGCTATTACTACATGAACGGCATCAATCCCGGTGGCAGCGATTTCAACGACTGGAACTCGGCCATCGTGAACACCATCCCGGAAAACTACAGCATCGCCAATACCCGCGTGAAGCTGGAAACCCCCGGCGGAGAAACGGTCGGGAACCCCTTCACCCTCTCCGTAAACACCAATCCCCTCCTCGGGGACTGGAACGTGAACCACTACGAATTCACCCTCTTTTACGACCACACTTACGTGGATTTCGTCTCATCCTCCACTGCCAGCACCATCTCGCAGCAGGGAACGCTTACGGTCACCGAAACGGAACCGGGCAATTTGCTGGTGAGCTGGAATGGTGCCGCCGCCCTTGTCGGAGGCGGAGATCTGGCCACCTTCACCTTCCTGCCCCGGGACGCGGGAGATTTCCTCTTCGACATTCTGGGCATGCAATACAACAGCAGCGCGGTCACCAACACCCAGTATCTGATGGTGGCGGTGGCAGCGCCGGTGGCCTCTTTGGCCCAAAGCCAGATCAGCATGACCAATGTGATGCATCTCGGCTATCAGCAGACCGGCATCACGGAGCTGCGCAGCAGCTACTTGCTTCCCTCTTGGAACGTTGGCCACTATCAGTTCGATCTGGCCTACGATCCCTCCAAGCTTGAATTCGCGGGCAGCGATGCCGCGGGAACGCTCAGCGAAGGCCTGGAGCCCAGCGTGGTCCAGAACTCACCCGGCAGCCTGTCGATCAGCTGCGATGCGGATCCCCGCTTCACCGGGTCCGGAACCCTGCTGAAGCTGGCTTTCACCGCTGTTGGCAATACCACCGCCATCTCCGTCACCAACGTTGTGCCCTCCAACTTCTATTTCAACGCCACCCAGGTCAACTCCGTCGGTTCGGCCAATTTCATCCTCTCACCCACCACCGCGGCTCAGGACGATCTGGCCGTGCCGGTGCCGGTGTTGTCGGTCCACCCCAATCCCGCGGTGAACCTGGCCCGGCTCACCCTCTCCGGCAAAGCCGGACAGGAAGCCGAACTCAAGATTTTCAACCTGAAAGGCCAACTGCTCGACAGCATCCAGGTGAGATCCGGAACGGAATACAGCTGGGACCTCAAAGACGGCTCGGGGAAACGCCTCGCGGCGGGCATCTATCTGCTTGCCTGGGTCCAGGGCCAGAACACGGGAAGCGAGAAAATATTGCTTCTGCCATAGCATGGCAAAGCGTCAACTGGATCCCGGCTGGCGCGCTTCCCACCATTCAATGCAAGGGCGGAACTTGGCTTCCGCCTTTGCTTTATTTCTCTTGATGGCCTCGGGCTGGAAATTTTTCCTTGACAGATATCAAACAGCCAGATCCACTACCCTCAGGATTATCAAGGAGAACCGCCATGCGTAAGATGTTGCTTCTACTCTCGGTTTTTATCTGCATGGGTATGATTCTGTCGGCTGCTGCAAGGATGCAAAAGGACGGCGAACAACCGGCTTTTGCCAATGACCGCATCAAGGTCAAACTCACCACTCAAGCCAAAAACCTGGCTGACCTGCCCCAGGACCTGAACACCGAAAAAACCAGCTTTGGCATCAGGAGCCTGGACGAGAAAATGGCCCGCAACGGCGGGAACAAACTCAAACGGGCCCACCGCCGGGTGAATGACACCGCCTGGGAACAAACCACCGGCTTCGACCGCTGGTTCATCATCATGCTGGACGGCAGCACGGATGTGCAGACAACCTTGGCGGATTTCCTGACCGATCCCGAGGTTGAGGACGCCAGCCTGGAATACTACGCCTACACTCAGGCCGTGCCCAACGATACCTATTACGGTGACAACTGGGGCCACAACAACACCGGCCAGTTCCCTTCCTGGCAAGTAAGCACCTACGATTATACCGGTCCCGCGGTGGGAACCCCAGGCTGGGACACCCACGCTGAGGAAGCTTGGAATTATGGATACGGCAATTCCAGTATCGTGATCGCCATCATCGACTCCGGAGTGGACACCAGCCATCCGGATCTCACTCTGGTGGCGGGTTACGACTACGGCGTGGGCGACAACAACCCCATGGACGATGCGCCGGATGCCGGCCATGGCACCCAGGCAGCCGGAATCGCGGCTGCCAAGGCCAACAACAACCTCGGTGTGGTCGGCAGCGCCGGAGGTTGCAGCATCATGCCCCTCAAGGTGGCCAGCGCCACCGGCGGCATGACCTTTACAGCAATCGCCAATGCCATAACCCACGCGGCGGACAACGGAGCCCACGTGATCAGCATGAGCCTGGGCGCCCAGGGTATCTCATCCGACCCCACAGTCGATCCGACCCTCACCTACGCGAACAACGCTGGAGTGGTGATTCTCGCTTCATCAGGCAACTATTATGATCCTGCCTATATGGGTACAGGAGTCAATGAAACTCAGAACGCCATAGGTTATCCCTCCAACAACCAGTATGTGATCAGCGTGGGTGCCGCCGCGCCGGAAGGCGAAAGAAAGAGCTTCACCTCCTCGGACGGAGTGCTATATTACGGCTCCTGCTACGGTTCCGCCACCCAGGACGACCGGCTAGCTGTGGACATCATGGCCCCAACTGAACTTCCCTCCACGGATATTCAAGGCACTGCAGGATGGGCGAATGGCGATTACAACTGGTATTTTGGCGGCACTTCCTGTGCCTGCCCCTATGCCGCCGGCGCCGTGGCGTTACTGCTTTCCCAGGATCCCACCCTCACTCCGGCCGAGATCAGGACCATCATCACCAGCACTGCCACCGACATGACCATCGGCGCTTCCGTGGGTTGGGACATGTACACCGGCTACGGATTGATCAATCTTGAAGCCGCTTTGAACAGTCTGAATCTTGTATCGGTCGAAGACCCCATCACTTTCACGGCCACAGCCGCCAGCACTACCCAGATAGATCTGGCTTGGACCCAAAACGCCGCCAATAATAACGTTATGGTTGCCTGGAGCGCCACCGGCACTTTCGGAGCGCCTATCGCGGGGACCACTTATTCGGCCGGCAACAGCATCACCGGCGGCGGCACCGTTCTCTACAACGGCAGTAACACCAGCTACAGCCATACCGGACGCTCACCCTTTACCACCTACTATTACAAAGCCTGGTCCGTGGGCGACGACAGCGCCAAAGCCGTGGCCTATTCCCCAGGAGTGACAGCTCAGGCCACCACCTTGGCCGACGGCACTGAACGGATCACTTTCTTCGCGGAAAACTGGGACGGCGACCTCAATGACTGGTACGCGGCCCAGGCAAATCAAACTAATTTCTGGACCATCGCCAACGCCACCTATAGAAGCTCGCCCTACTGCGCCTACATCACTAACAGCAGCAGCACGTTGGTAAATGCCTACACCCGCACCGCCACTTCTGTTTCCCATCTCTACGCTCCCGTTTATTTCCCTCCCGGAAACAGCTACCAGCTTAATTTCGCCTGGAAATCCAATGGGCAGGCTACTTACGATGTGCTGGAAGTATTTCTGGTGGATCTGGACCTGAACATTCTTCCCACGGCAGGCACCGCTTTCAGCACCACCTACCGGATCGGGGGGCCATACAACGGACAGGGTACGACCTGGCAGACCCCAGCCATCACCTTGAACAACAATGTCTCCGACACGGTCCAGTTGTTGATATTCTCTTGGAAAAATAACAACTCAACCGCGAACCAACCCCCCGCGGCGGTGGACGACATCAGCATTTCCGGCATCCTGCCTAATCCTCTGATGGGGTTCTCCGATACTGAATTCGATTACGGCTTGGCGCTTAAGGGCAGCAGTGTTTGCACTCCGCACCTTTTCGAGGTGGGAAACATGGCGGGTTCGACCCTGACGATCAATTCTGGTGCTGTTTCTTTGACCGGCATCGATCCTGGCCAGTTTACTCTCGTCGACGACAACACTTATCCCATCAACCTGATCCACGGCCAAACCGCCTCCTGGACAGTAAAATTCGAACCTCAGGCCTCCTCGGCCTACGGTGAAAAAACAGCCAATCTGCAGATCGTGGACAACACCGCCAAGGGGAGTGTGATTATCCCCCAAGTCGATTTCACCAACACCCTGACCGGTGCTACCCGGATCGGAAGGTCTCACGCCGAAGGACACAAACACGCGGACTGTTTTGTGCGAGACCTGAAACCCCGCGCGCAAGACAAGGCGACTTACGCGATCCCCTTGCGTGGATTTGCTGTGGAAGAAGTTCACGAGGATTATTATGACACTTACACAAATTTCGCGCTGACCTTTGCTCCTTGGACTCTATATGACGGAGACGGATACGCCACCTACGGCATCGACGGCGTTACCTTCACCAACTCCGGATACACAGGATCCTACATCATCTTCAATCCGGCCAGTACCACTCCCGCGTTGACTGGAGACTACGAACCCTATTCGGGAACCAAATACGCGGCTTGCTTTGCCGCCACCACCCCTCCCAACAACGACTGGTTGATCTCGCCCGCCCTCAGCTTCGGAGATTCGCCCCGTATCAGCTTCTTTGCCAAGTCCATCACGGATCAGTACGGCTTGGAGCGCTTCAAAGTGCTTTATTCGACCACCGGCAACGCCTACACCAGTTTCACCAACTATCTTGCCGGTAGCGCTACCACCTACGTGGAAGCTCCCACCGAGTGGACCCTCTACGAATACGCGCTGCCCCCGTCCTGCGCGAACACGACAGCCTACATCGCCATTCAGTGTGTTTCCAATGATGCCTTTGCTTTCATGGTGGATGACTTTGTGGCCGGGGATTACTACGAACCAGTTAATCCCATCGAGCTTTCCTCCTTCACCGCCGCCATCTCCGCGGACAACTATGTGAACCTCACCTGGGTAACCCAGACCGAGACTGGTGTGCAGGGCTTTTACGTGCTGCGCAACAGCAATGAGGAATTGGCCACTGCCACCACGGTCAGCGAACTGATCCAGGCCACCAACACCTCGCAGCAGCAGACCTACATCTTCACGGACGCAGAGATCCAAGAGGACGGAACCTATTACTACTGGCTGCAAAACTCCGATCTGGACGGAACCGTGGACTACCACGGCCCCATTTCCATCGCTTACGCGGCTGTGGGTTCCGGCACACCCTCCATTCCTCTGGTCACGGCGCTCGGTCCGGCCTACCCCAATCCCTTCAATCCCAGCACCACGCTGTCTTACAGCCTGGCGGAACCCGCGCCGGTGGTGATCGATATCTACAACCAGCGCGGCCAGATCGTGCGGTCTTATCACAAGGAACATAGTGCCCCCGGCCAATTCAGCCTTGCCTTCGATGGCCGCGACCGCAACGGGGTGCCGCTCTCCAGCGGGGTTTATCTCTACCGCATGAGCGCGGGGACGTTCTCCCAGTTCCGCAAAATGGTGCTCTGCAAATAATCCTTCTCATAAGACACTCCCAAAGCCCGGGACCCCTCGTTCCGGGCTTTCTCCATCTGGTGTGTAAGGTCTCAGTAAAAGTACCCTGAGGATTTTCCCTTGACGCTTTTCCCTTCAATGGATAATCAACGCCCAGTCAGAAAGGAGTGGAGATGCAACTGTTACCCGGCGCCAAAATTCGCGATTACGAGATCATCCGCCTCATCGGCAGCGGCGGCATGGGCGAAGTGTGGCTGGCCCGCGAAACCATGCTGGACCGTCTGGTGGCGGTGAAGCTGATCAGCGTTCGGCTCACCCAGGACCAGGCTTTTGCCGCCCGCTTTCAGAATGAGGCCCGCATCCAGGCCCGGCTCAGCCATCCCCACATCGTTGGCCTGCTGTCCTTTTTTGAAGAGCGGGGCGATTATTGCATGGTGCAGGAATACGCGCCCGGCATCACCCTCAGGGAACTGATAGAACGCACCGGACCCATCCCGGAGCGTCGCGCTCTGGGCATTTTCCGCCAGCTGGTGGAGGCCCTGGCTTACGCGCACAACAAGGGGATCATCCACCGGGACGTGAAGCCGGCCAACATCATGGTGGACACGCAAAACAGCGACGCCGTGAAGGTGATGGATTTCGGTATCGCGCGGCTGCTGGAGGACGGGCATCTCACCCGGCCCGGATCGGTGGTGGGTTCCACTTCCTACATGAGCCCCGAACAGGTGCTTTCGCAGGAAAACCTTGATCAGCGCACGGACATCTATTCCGCCGGCGTGGTCCTCTACGAAATGCTCAGCGGCCGCCTGCCCTTCGATCCGAACAGCGAAAGCCACTACAGCATCCAGAACAAGATCGTATCCCAGGAGCTTCCGGACCCCCGCTCAGTTTATCCTTACATCAGCGATGCCACCGTCTTTCTGCTGCGTCGCCTCACCCAGAAAAACCGCGATTTCCGCCTCGCCAGGATCGCCAACGCGCTGAATCTGGCGGATCACGGCTCCCAGGGCGTTATGGGGTCCGCGCCGGGAAAGGATTTCCCCTCCGCCGCGGATGAGGATCTGGTTTTGGAGGATCCCCCCAAACGCGCCAAAACCTGGCTGGACTTTTGGTACATCTACCTCCTCCTGATCGGCCTGATCGCCTTTCTGCTCTACCGTTACGCCACCTCACCCGTCCAAACGGACTGGCCCGTCCAACCCGGGTCTGTTGCTGGCACGGACACGGCCGGAGTGGAAGTGGCGCCGCTGGCTGCCAAAACGGTGGAAAAATACATGCCCGCGGGCCCGGATTTCATCTATGTGGCCGGCGGCACCTTCCACATGGGCGCCAACGGCGTCAACGCCAATGAACAGCCGGTGCACCAGGTGCAGGTTTCCCCCTTTTACATCTGCCGCCACGAGGTCACCCAGGCCGAATGGAGCTCGGTGCTGGGCCACAATCCCGCTTACAATGCGGGTCCAGACCATCCCGTGGAGCGCATCAGCTGGGAAGACGCCGTCAATTACTGCAACAACCGCAGCATCAGGGAAGGCCTCCAACCCTGTTACAGAGGCTATATGGACGATCTCTATTGTGATTTCGGCGCCAACGGCTACCGCCTGCCCACCGAGGCCGAGTGGGAATATGCCGCCCGCGGAGGTGCCCGGGGCCGGGGTTTCAGCTTCTCTGGCTCCAACTCTTTGGCAGAAGTGGCCTGGTACAGCCATAATTCCGGCCAAAAGTCCCACCGCGTGGGCTCCCGCGATCCCAACGAGCTGGGCCTTTACGACATGAGCGGCAACGTTTGGGAATGGTGCTGGGACTGGTATGATCCCGCCTACTACAGCTGGGGGGCCTACAGCGACCCGCGCGGCCCGGACCACGGCACCCAGAGAACCCTGCGGGGCGGCTCCTGGAACTACGACAGCACCCTCAACCGCGTTGCCTTCCGCAACATGGACCTTAGCACCACCAAATATTACAATCTCGGGCTGCGGGTGGTGCGTTCGCGGATGTGATCCCAGTCGGTCCGGCCTGGAATATCCGCAATTTGCCTGAGAGGGAACCAAAGATTGATCGATCCATCAGGAGTTGTCCGGGTGTCGATCCCTTTCCCTGTCAAGACGGAAGGCGACGGCTTCAGCAACCGGCAGCCCCAACTGGGATTTTCCTTGACGGTTTTCCGCTCAGCGGATAATCAACCCCAATCATAAAGGGAGGGGACATGCAATTGTCACCCGGCGTTAAAATTCGCGATTACGAGGCCGTGCGCCTGATCGGCAGCGGCGGCATGGGTGAGGTGTGGCTGGCCCGGGATGACATGCTGGACCGCGAGGTGGCCATCAAACGGCTGAACAACCTGCTCACCCAGGACGCTGATTTCGCCGCCCGCTTCCAAAGCGAGGCCCGCATCCAGGCCAAACTCAAGCATCCGAACATCGTGGGCATCCTCGCCTTTTTCGCCGAGGCCGGAGACTACTATATGGTGCTGGAATACGCTCCCGGCATCACTCTGCGCGAGTTGATCGACCGCACGGGCCCCGTCCCGGAACAGCGCGCCCTGCGGATCTTTGACCAGATCGCCGCCGCCCTGGCCTCCGCCCACGCCAAGGGCATCATCCACCGCGACGTGAAACCCTCCAACATCATGGTCGATCCCGCCAATGCCGACCACGTGCTGATGATGGATTTCGGCATCGCCAGATTGCTTTCGGAAGGCCACCTCACCCGCACCGGCACACGCTTGGGCACCATGCACTACATGAGCCCGGAACAGGTGATGGCGGTGAAAGACATCGATGCCCGCAGCGACGTCTATTCAGCCGGCGTGGTGCTCTACGAAATGCTCAGCGGCCGCCTGCCCTTCAATGCCGACACCGACAGCGAATACGTGATCCAGCACAAGATCGTCACGGAAGAGATCCCCGACCCGCGGGCCGTTTATCCCCACATCTCCGAAGCGGCCATGGCTCTGCTGAGGTCATGCACCATCAAGGACAGAAATCTGCGCCCGCCCGGATTTGGCGAAAATGCTGTAGCTCCCATACCTCAGGCATCAGTACCATTACAAGTTTTACCGCCATTATCTCCAGCGTCAACGATCCCCATTCCTAAACAATTCGAAAATCTGCACACCAACCTGGTCCTCATCGAAGGCGGCACTTTCATGATGGGCTCAGAGCAGGGCAATACTGATGAAAAACCAGTCCATGCGGTGACTTTGTCGCCATATTATATCTGCATGTATCAAGTTACGCAAGCGGAGTGGATTAAAATCATGGGAGTCTCCCCATCTCGGTTTCGAGGCCACGATCTTCCCGTTGATTCAGTATCGTGGAATGATGCGGTCGAATTCTGCAATCGCTTGAGCGTCCAGTCGGGCTTGCGGCCTTGTTATCGAACCCTGAGAGAAGGCGGCAGTCTCCGGTCACAGATCATTGAGGCAGATTGGTCGGCCAACGGTTTCAGGCTCCCCACCGAGGCGGAGTGGGAGTACGCGGCCCGGGGCGGGAAATATGGCCGCGGTTTCCAATTCTCCGGCTCTGATCAAGTTGACGCGGTTGCCTGGTATAGTGGCAATTCCGGAGGGCAACCCCATCCGGTGGGATCCAAACAGGCCAATGAACTGGGTCTCTTCGATATGAGCGGCAACGTCTGGGAATGGTGCTGGGATTGGTATGACAGCGCTTACTATGCCACAAGTCCGGGCCATGATCCCCAGGGTCCGAGTACGGGCTCATACCGTATGTTGCGCGGTGGCTTCTGGGACAACGGTGCAACTGGCTGCCGGGTGTCGTACCGTGGTAACGGCGATCCGTGCGACGGCTACAGCTACTACGGGTTCCGTGTCTGCAGGACTATAAATTGATTGCTTCTTGGCTCTTGGTACTTGGTTTTTGGCCCCTTCGGCTCTTTTTCCAACCGGGTGGGTAATTCGTTGTTATCCAGCCCGGAGGGCGACAGATCATAGCGAGGGAGCGTAAGCCCCTCTTAACGAGAGCAACAACAAAGTGAGAAGCCCCTTGTGGGCGACAGGAATCCATCCCCGCGGTTCTGGCGCCCGCAAGGGGCTCGATCCTCCGTTTATCACTCTTACGAGTGGTTTCGTTCCCGCCCCACGGCATCGCTGCGCTCCTCCGCGGGGTCCCCGGTCACTTCACACCCTCGCTTTGGTATGTCGCCCTCCGGGCTAAGCCACTCGGTTGGAAAGAGAGCCATACTTATGGCTCAAGTTCATTTATGGTGGGTAAACTCTAGTATCCTATCCGTCATTCCAGCGCAGGCTGGAATCCAGGTCTTTTGTCCGGTTCGTAGCGCAGCATGCCAATGCTGCGTTTTGGCTTTTCGCAGGATCGGGATCTTGCGCCACGGGGCTTTTCTGGATCCCGGCCTGCGCTGGGATTACGGCACCCACTCTATTTGAACATGAGCCATACTTTTCATGTCAGGCGGCGGCTTCAGCCACCGTTACCTCCAGCGTTACAACAAGATAGACGATCTCCGGCGGGCTTCAGCCACCGGTAAATCCTTTGACCCGCCCTTTGCCCCAGCCTGTTCACCCCTCTTCCGCCTCCCGCACACTTCCCGCCTAACAGGCGGGAAGTGTGCGGGAAGTCAAGGGGAGGCGAAGGGGAAGGGGCTAAGGGCCGAACCCCCAGGATTCGCCAGATTTCTGACGCCCCATACCCCTTTCCGCTCTTTATCTATAGTGGGTAACATTCAGCCGCTTGTCCAGGGAAAAATGGAGAAAGAAGAAGACCGGGCCCTGGATCGGAAGGTCGACGTCCCCGTCGACCAAGCTCCGGAGGAGCTTTCTCTGATGCTGGAACCCTGGATGCCACCAAGGTGTGGATGTGTGTTATGCAAAGCCTCGCGGGTTTGTGGTCGACGGGGACGTCGACCTTCCGCGGGACAACAGAGCTGCTATGGGGTTCTCAGCAGGGGCAGGAAGTTCAGTTTATATTCCTCGGCCAGTTTGTTGCCGCTGATATCGGCGGCGGAGACGGTGAGGACATAGGAGCGGTAGTTTTGCAGGGCGCGCGTGGGTTTGAAGGTGTAGGTGGCTGTATCGGCGCCGCCAAGGGTGATGGCGATTTCCGCGTTGGCTTCCGCGGCCTTGAGCGTGGCTTTCAGCGCGGAGGCGGGGATGGTTTCGGAAAAACGTATTTCCAGAGTTGGTTCCAGGGTATTCACGGAAGTGCCGTTGCGGGGGGTGCTGGATAAAACGGTAGGCGCGGCGGTATCGGCGATCTGGGAGGAGCGGAAATCGGCCTTGTCCACCGGAGTGCTGTTGCCCCGGGCGTCTCGCGCGCCGCGGACCTCGACGCGGTATTCCTGGGCTTCCTGGACCCCGGTGAGCAGGGTGAGTTTGTCTCCGGCAAGGCTGGTGATCAGGACAGGGAGCTCGCCGCCGTTATCCAGGCGGTTCAGTTTCACGGAGTCGTAGCCGGACAGGGGTTCGGAAAAAAGTATCTCCACTTCGCGCTGGTGCCGGGCCTGGGCGAGTTTCATCACGGGCCGGGTGCTGTCGGCATAGGCCAGGGTGATGTCCAGGTTTTGGGAACGCCGCAGGTTCACGCTGGCGGAAAAGAAGGGTTCGCTGTCCGGGTCGTGGCGGTTGTTGCGGTCTTTGTCGATGTAGGCGCGGAGCAGATAGGACGCGGGATTGAGGGTTTCCAGGGCGTAGGCCGGGCCGCGGGAAACAGTGCTGATCACGTTCAGCGAATCGGCGGAAAGCAGCCGCAGCTGCACCGGCAAGGCCGCGTCCGCCTCATCTTCAAAGCTCACGGTGCCGGCCAGTTGAAGTTGGTTGAGCTGGCCGCTGGCAAAGACGAGGGTCTGGTTTTCCAGGGGCGAATTGCCGCGGATGTCCTTCAGCCTGGTGCTCACGGTCACGTAGTAGTTCGTGTCCGGCAAAAGCTCCTCGTTGAAGCGGATGAGCAGGGTGCTCTTGTCCACGCTGATCTTCTTGTCCTGCACCGGAGGATAGATATACACCGCCTGGGTTACGGAACTCTTGTCCAGCGGCTTGGAGAAATTGATCTCGAGGCGTCCGTTCGTGATCTGGCCAAACTGCGCGGGCAGGGAACTGAGGATGGCGGGACGGTCCAGATCCTCGGGGCCGCCGGTGGGGCTTTTTTTGCTGCCGCAGGAAGCCAGCAAAAGCAGCGCCAGCAGCAGGATAAGGTCAAAAACCTTTTTCATTGAGTCCTTCCAGGCTCAGAGAGCCGCTTTGGCGCAGCGCGCGCACATATTTGCCGAACACGTCGTATTCGAGGTTGACGGACGCCCCGGACGCCAGCTGGCCGAGATTGGAATTCCGGAGGGTGTGGGAGATCAGGGCCACGCTGAAAGATGTGGGGCCGAGTTCCGCGAGGGTGAGGCTGACGCCGTTCACGGCCACGGAGCCTTGCGGCACCAGCAGTTCGCGGTCGCGGGGGTCGAGGGAAAAGCGCAGCCGGGTGGTGCCGCTTCTCGTGCTGGTTTCCAGCAGCTTGGCCACGCGGTCGATGTGGCCCTGCACCCAGTGTCCGTCCAGGCGGTCACCAAGCTTGAGCGCGGGTTCCAGATTGAGCAGGGTGTTGGTGTTCCAGGCCCCGGCGGTGCTTTTGGCCAGGGTTTCGGCCATCACCTCCACCTCGAAGCTGGCTTGGTTGAAGCTGATAACGGTGAGGCAAATGCCGTCGCAGGCGATGCTGGCGCCCTCCCGGAGTTCTGCCAACACGGCGGGACGCTGGATGGCGACTATCTTAACGCCGCCGGAGGGAACCACGCGGAGGATCTTGGCTGTGGCCTGGATGATGCCTGTGAACATGGTTTTAAACCGGATAGCGCCGTTTCCAGGCGTTGGCGAGGGTGAGCTGGCTGCTGTATTCCAGGTCGCCGCCGAAGGGGATGCCGGTGGAGAGGCGGGTAACCTGAACGCCTTTGTCTTTCAGCAATTCGGATAGGTAATGGATGGTGGCCTCGCCTTCCGGAGAGGGTTTGAGGGCCAGCACCAGTTCCTCTGGGCGCAGCGCGGCGATCCGGGCCAGCAATTGTTCGGAGCGGATCTGCTCGGGGCCGTAGCCGTCGATGGGGGAGAGCAGATGGCCCAGCACGAAATAGCGTCCCCTGTAGTCGTTCATGTTTTCGATGATCTGGATGTCGGCCGTGCTTTCCACCACACAGAGGAGGGCGTCGGAACGCTCGCCGGAAGCGCAGAAGGGGCAGGGATCGCTTTCGGCCAGCATGTTGCAGAGGCCGCAGCTGGTGAAGCTTTCCACCGTGCTGGTGATGGTGGCGGCCAGTTCCAGGGCGAAATCCTTGTTTTGGCTCACCAGAAACCAGGCCAGGCGCTGCGCGGTCTTGCGGCCAATGCCGGGAAAGCGGTTCAGGGACTGGATCAGGCGTTCCAGAGCGGGGGAAACGAGCATCTACATCAGCCCGGGGATCTTCATGCCGCCGGTAACTTTGCCCATGATCTCTTCCGAGGCCATGGCCACCTGGGCGTGAGCTTCCTTAAGTGCCGCCAGGATCAGGTCCTGCAGCATCTCCACGTCGTCCGGGCTCACTGCCTCGGGATCGATGGTGAGGGATCGTACTTCGTATTTGCCGGTCATTTCCAGCTTGACCACACCGCCGCCGGTGGTAATGGCGAAGACCTTGGATTCCAGTTCCTGCTGGGATCTCAGCATCTCCTGCTGCATCTTCTGGGCCTGTTTCATCAGTTGATTCATGTTTTGCATATCTGATCCTTTGTTGTCTGTCGTTAAAGCCGGTATAAAATCGGCCTGGAAAAACAAGCCTCCCCACAGGCAGAAATCCGTCAAGCGATTAGTGGGTGAAATGGCTGGCCACACACCAGCCCAGCCTCCGAACCAGCAAAAAAGTCCCGTCGTGAAAGGCGGGACTTGTAATGTGCGATGTGGATGAAGGGTTAATTGTGTTCCCGGATGGGCGTTTCCTCCTTTTTTACAGGAAAGCGTTCGGCTTTGACACGATAGAAGCGCCGCAATGGGCCGGGAGTGGTGTCCTCGAACTCGGTGGTGAAGGAATAGCCCAGCAAAGTGGTGAAGGGCCCGTAGGGATCGGTGTCGGTATAGACGTTGAAGCGGTTGACGCTGATGGGATAGGTCCAGCCCAGGACAACGTCGTCATCACCGGCATTGTAGCTGATCGACAGGGGATCGATGACAGGCAGGGGCTGCCAGTTGATGGTGAAAGCGCCGTAGACGTTGTTGGTTTCAATTGCTTCCGCAACCTCCTGGTCGGTGTCTATCTGCAGCCAGGAAAACCATTGGCCCGTGAGCCCGGCATCATAATTGGCAACCATGAATATGTAGTCAACAGGCAGGCCCGCGGGAAGAGATGGGATCCGCATCCAGCGGTCTCCAGCCATTGAAGAAGATGGCGCTGAAGACTGGTTGTAATAGAGGTCCAGATAGAAGCTCTGAGCCAGGGCGCCGGTGCTGGCGTTGACCACGGTGACCTGAACCTGGCGGCTGTCGCCCAGATAGGGGTCAGGGGTGGCTGGTGACCAGACGGCCTTTAGAACCCGCAGGTCCGGGCTGGCCGTGGCGGTGGTCCAGAAGATTCTGAAGTAATCGTCGTTGTCATAGGTCTCGCCGGCAAAACCACCCGTGGCGTTGGCCAGGTTCACTATGCCCTCGTTAACCGTCTTGCGCACGTTGGTAGCTCCGCCGCCTGCGTTGGTGGGGAAGGAGGCGTTGGCGATCAACAGGTTCTGAGAATTGTTTAGGGTCAGCAGGGTACCCCCGGCCGGTCCGTTTCTAAACACACAGTTTGCGAAGGAATGGATGGGGTCCACGTTTGCTGATTCATGCACGTTCACACCGCTGGATGAGAGAAGTTCGAAGATGCCAAATTCCGCCGCGATGGTGGCGCCCGCGTACACATTCAGGTATGACAGGCCCACCGATGTGCTGATCAGGGTTGGGGCGGCTGAAGTTCCGAGCACCTCCAGCCTGCCTCCATCATAAACATAGGTCCCGTCGGCAGATGTCAGCCAGACGCAGGCCCCCTCATCGACGTTGAAGATGCCGTAAACCAAGATGTCCTGATCGCAGGTGATGTCCCAGGTGTTGCAGGTCAGGGTACCGCTTTCCACGGTAAGATTGCCGTTGCAGTCAAGGTTGCTGAGCAGGGAGGCTGTCTGGCTGCGGGTGAGGGTGACCGGTTCGCCGTTTCTATCCATTACAGTCACAGGTTGGCCGTCGCCATCATTTGCCTTGGCCAAGCTGCCTTTGCGGATCTTCACATTCCACAGGCTGCCGGCATACATGGCGAGCGAGGCATCTGTAGTTCCGGTGAGTTCCACCGTTCCGCCAGTGGGATTAAAATCTGTGCGAAGGCAGAAGAAACTCGTGTCGGTGCGGATGATGCCGCCGGTGACGTTGCTGGTGAGGACGTTAGCGGCATAGACGTAGATCGCGTCATCATGCCTGTAAAGCAGGCCATCAGACATGGTCAGGCTGGCGTTGCCGCCGTTGGGGAGATATGTGTAAGCGCCTGGAGTCCCGCCGTAGAGATGCAGTTCGCCGCCGCTGATGTTCAGCTCGGCCTGGATATCCAGATACTGCCCTGCATCCTGGTGGAAGTGGATGGTGCCGGCGCCAAGGTTGATCACGCCCAGGATGTAGGCATCAACCAGGTCCAGGGCGGTGAAGGAACCGCCATTCACAGTCAGGGTGCCCAGGGTCCAGTCATAGGATGAGCAGGTCACTGAATAACCCGAGGCAACCTGCAGACCCAAGGAAGTACTTTTTGCCAACTCCAGCGAGTAGAAAACCTCGTCTGCATAGATAGTACTAAGCGCGTTTCCATCAAAAACTACCAACCCGGTACCTTCGGTGAAGGCCGCTTCGCCGAGGGAGTTAAACCAGCTGCCTCTCACGTTCATATTCGCGGGGGCGATGAAAGTGCCCGCAAGGATCTGGAAAAAGCCGTTGATATCCAGGTCACTTTCGGCTGTGATGGAATTGGCGCGCAGGCTTAGACCGGTTTCCAGGTCTTCCGCCAAGCTTTCGCTGGCCGATTTTGAGCTGGCTTTGTTGATGATGAGAGTGAAGAGGCTGGAGCCGGGATCGTGGGCGATGATATGGTCCCCGCTGCCATAGAGTTCGAAGATATTTCCGCTGGGGTTGAAGTCGCTGCGGGTGACGGACAGGGACCCGGTCATCCTGATCCTGCCGCCGGAGATGGTATCCGTGAAACTGAGAGTTGGATCGTTATTGTTGATCCATACCCCCTGGTCATGGAAGTCTAGGATGCCGCCGCTCATCTCGATCAACGCGTCATCGGTATATGGCCAGCGGGACCGGATTGAGCCGCCGTAAACGTTGAAATTGCCGCCGAAGATGTGCAACTCGCCGTTCAGGTGGATGTTTCTGCCGGTGCCAAGGGCGTACAGGTTGATGGTGCCGGTGTCATTCAGATACCAGGTCCCTTCGATGAGGTTGGCGGCCAGGCTGTTGGCGGTGAAGGTTCCGGTCAGGACGTCCACCGCGCCGGCGATCCAGTCGTAGCTGGCGCAGGTGACCACGGCGCTACTGTTGTTGATCCTCAGCGCTCCGCCGCTTTTGTTCACCACCAGGTTGTTGAAGTTTTCGCTGTGATTGCAGTATTGATGGACGCTGCCGTTGAAGGTGACGGTGGAGGTTCCTTCGGCAAAGGCGTCCGTGGCCGCGGTCCTGATCCAGTCGCCGCCAAGGGTGATCCCCCAGGCGCCGGGATCGAATATTCCGCTTTCCATCACAAGGTCATTCACAACGGTGAGGTTTTGGGTCAGGTTCACTTTCGTCGTGGGGCTGATCACCAGATTGTTCAGATAGCAGGAGCTGCCCAGCAGATCGAGCTGCTGGGTGCTGCCGTCCATGATGAGGGTGCCATAGTACAGCTTGACGCCGTTGCTGCCGGTGTTGTAATCCCTGAAATAAGGCCCCTTGACGGTAACGTTGCCAGTGTACCAACAATAGAGGCTGCTGCCGTCGTAGCACCAGATGCTGCCGTTGAAGATGAAATCGTAGGTTGAGGAGTCGTGCAGGATCACGGCATTGGGAGCGTCGAGGTCGGAGCGGAGGTTATAGAGCCGGGTATTGGGGCTGAAGTTGTAGATGTAGCAACTGCTGGAGCCGTTGAATTCCAGATAGCCCAAGGCCAGTTGGACGTTCGAACCCGCCTTGAAGGTCATATCTCCGCTACAGTAGATATCAGCCGAGGTGCTGGTGATGGAGGCACTGGAGCCGTTTTCCCAGCTGATGTTGCCGCCCACTTCCCAGTCTGTGGCGGAAGTCATCAACATCTGGCCGCTGATGGTGGCATTGTTTGTCACCAGCAGGTCGTAGGTCCCGATCGTCACGCTGGCACCGGTTTCCACCGTCATGTTGTTGCAGTAAGCGGTGTAGTTTGAGGTCACCGGGTAGAGCGGACAGCCGGTCGGGATCAGGACATCGTTGTCGGACTGCGGATAGCTGTTCACGTTCCAGTTGCCGGTTGTATTCCAAGCAGTGGATACGTCTCCTTCCCAGATGTAGCCCTGGTAAAGGGTGCCCTGATAGGTCACCTTGTTGTGGGCGGTCACGGTTACGGTGAACTCAGCGGGAAAGCTGGGCAGGGAGGACAGGGAGAGGGTGGCGATGCCGGCCGCGTTGGCATAGCCCCGTCCGTGGATAGTAGTACCCCGGCTTACTCCCACATAGGCGTAGGGAACGTTGGTGGTCACGGTCAGGGACGGCGTGTCGATTACATCCCTGTAGCTGTCGAAGGACACCGTCATGTTGGTGGGATTGTCGGACCGATAGAGCAGGGAGGGGTCGCCGAAGATGTTCCAGGTTTTGTACATGTCCGGTCCGTCGGTGGGATAATCGTCCAGCATCTTGCAGGCACCGTTGAAGAGCAGGCCGCCCAGGGTGATCTTTGCATCGGCCACCAGCAGGTCCGCGATCTCGTCCTGGGCAGCCATCGGCGGACTCCAGTCCTGGCTGATGGAGCTTCCGTAAAAGGCTATCGAGCCGCCGTTGGTGTGGCGCTGCCAGGCCTCCGCGAAACAGGTTGTGCTGGTGAAGTAACCATTGGAGCAAGCCACGCTGACGATCACCGGGATCTTGTTGCCGTTGGTGAGGGCTGCCACATTGTTGTTGTTGAAACCGGTGGTGCTCCAGGCGGTGGAGCTGCCGTGCCCGGTGTAGTTCACCAGGCCGCGTCCGGCGTTGATGGCAGTGGCCACTTGGGCGGCGGTGGCGCCGGGATCGTAGATCTGGTCCACAGTAAAATAGCCGTAGCCCAGGAGGTCGGTGCGGATGTTGTTCAGATGTTGGTAATCGTACTCCCCGTCATCTCCGGGACCCTGATTGGAGGCCACTCCGGTGGCCTTGTCGATCCAGGTGGCGGTGCTACCAAGGTTCTTTTCGGAGAGGATGATCTTGTTTACCTGGTTGGCCACCTCTGCGTCAGTGGTGGCGGAAAGCCGGCCCACAAAGATGTCCGGGTAGCTGTCGGTTCCGTCCACCAAAGCCAGAATGGGATCCGCCCCACCATTTTGGTGAATGAGGGCGGGCACCTCGGCATGATCGCCAACCAGCAATACGAAGGTGAGCGAAGGGTAATCGTCGTAAAAATCCTGGATATAAGTTTGGATTTCCGCCGCGGTGTCTCCGGTCGTGTCCGTGGAGCGCAGATAGGTCAAGATGCCTTTTTGCCTTTTCCATTCGTAGAGGGGCAGCACCTGATCGTAGAAATCCGGGTCATAGATGATCATCAGATAGCCGATAGTCTCGCTGACCGAAGTGTAGCGGTCGGGACCCCAGTTCAGGAAATGGTTGGCATACACATCCACGAACTCGCGTGAGATGTCAACCGGTGCACGGGTAAGGGTGTTGACGGTGTCCAGCCCTTCCGCGAAAACCCGGACCTTGAAGCTGGTGTATTGCCTCAGGACGCGGGTATTGGGGTTATAGGCAAAGGGTGCCACCTGCACCACGCTGCCCCGGAAATCCCGCATTATGTAGGGTTCAGAGAGGGTGGCCACCTCCGCGGGCCAAAATCCTTCGCTGGCGTAGATCTCGCCGAAGGTCCAAGGCACGCTGGCGGGATCGATGTCGCGGGTGAAGCTGCCCTTGGAGGGCGCTACGGGCAGTTCGGTGTCGATGTATTCCAGATCGTAAACCTCCGCCTTCATCCTGGCCTTGCCGTCGATGATGATGCTGCGGTTGAAGACCGGCAGGTCGGGATACCCCAGTTTCAGGAGCCTGCCTTCCTTGGCCAGACTGATCTGGTACCAAGTGGCTCCGTCGATCTCCTGTTCAAGTTTTTCGTATTTGCCAATTTCATACTGAATGACTGTTTCTGCCAAGGTAGAGGAAAGCACCGTGGCAGAATTCACCCCCGTGCCTGTGCTAACCGCTTCTGCGGCCAGAAAAGGCGCGAGGGCCAAAAGCATCGATAGAAGGATCATGCGTCGCATATTGTCTCCTTTGTTCCTGCGGAACTTGCCGGGTGATTGTTTTTCAATGCTCTGTTCGCTGAACGCCGCTCCAGCTCAAGCCCTCCCAGGAACGCTCCTGTCCCAAGCATATGCAGCCTGCCATCGCCGCGTCCCCGAAACGCTCTGGCGATCATTTTTTCTCCCTGCCCCGACCCTGTTTTGCCGTCCCATTCAGCCGATGAAAAAATCCTTTCCGTTTTCTTCCGGACATCCGAACCCTGCCCGGTCTTATCGCAGCAGGGTTCTCTAAATCCGAACCTGACGGAAACCTGCCAAGGCGGTGATATCATATCAAAGCCTTGCCCTTAACTCATGGTTCCATTATTTTGCTTCCGGCTTAATGTTGTCAAGTATTATTTGGGCCGGATCATGCCCTGTCTCGCTTTTCAGCTTGCCGTCCATTTACCTTAGCCTAGCTTGCGGTAGTCTGGTTCCCTCTGCCACCAAGCCTTTCTGGAACGGGCTTTGGGTGGTTTTGTCCTTTGTCCCCGTCTGTTCGGCCCTATTTCATCCCCCGAATGATCCCCGCCTGCTTGGAGAGGGGCATGCGGGAGGCAGACAGGGCGCGTATCAGCTGGAGCTAAGGGCCAGGGCAGGCTGTGGCAAAATTTCCACAACCTTGTTTATCCGCCACAGAAACCAACAGGCCCCTGGACTTAGTTACCGAAACCTGGCTTGGCTCAGTTGGTGGTGTAGAACCAGCCGGGGCCGTCCACCAAGGCCACGGCGCAGTTGCCAACCAGGATGTATTCGCCCAGGCCGTTGTCGCCAAATTCATCCACCAGGGTAAATTCCGTCAGGGTTCCCTCCACGGAACGGAAGAAGAGGCTGTGGCTTTGGCCGGGAACGTAATCCGGGATGGGGATGTAGATATAGGGCAGGCTTGCGGCTCCGGCCTGCGTGTAGAAGTTGGGGTCATACTGCGTTCCAGCGGCAGTGCGGAAATCCAGGAAGTAAGCGCTGAGGTGGGGCACGGCGTAATCCACAGCTTCGCTGAGGATGATCCTGGAATTGAGCGGCACGGGGTTTCCGATCAGGGAAGATGGCAGATTCAGTTGCGCCTGGTAGAGGGAAACGATGTGCTCAGCCACGTTGGAGGTGACCTGAGTGGACACGCTCTGATGAGGGTTGGAGTCGATCATGGGGGCGTAGATGGCGTCGCTGGAAAGGAAGAAGCCCACGTGGCCGTCGGCATAGGTGAAATGCCAGGGATCGGCGCCGGTTGTTTGATAATAGGGATAAACGCGGTAAAACTCACCTTCGTAGACGGAGAAGAGCAGGTTTTGAGGCCGGATGTTCTGCCGGAACCTGATCCAGGGCAACTGAGAAACGTAGAAATCGCTGGAGCCGCTCACGGACAGGGACCAGGCCGGCGTAAGCGGGCTGAGGTCATATTGGCTGGCCAGCACGCCATGGGTGTCCGGAACGCTGTTCAAACGGGCGATCTGCAAAACCGGAGTGCCGGAGGGCGCGGCGCTGGCATCTGCGTAATATTCCCAGTCGTAATTGTCGAAGCTCATGCGCGGATAGAGGCGCAGGTTGCTGGCAGTGCCGGGATCGAGTGAGCCGCCGCTGAAGAGGTAGCCGGACCAGGCCGGAGAAACGCTCAGGGCGCCGTCCTGATACATGAAGGTGTTGTGCGCGAACGCGGCCGCGGCTTTGTACCAGGCAAAGCGGGGATGGTCCGCGTCCGGGCTGAAATTGATCAGGTTCTGCAGCGGCGAGGCATGCTTGTAAACCAGGAAGGTGTTGTCCGGCAGGCTGGGGGAGCGTTTTTTGCCCCGGGTGTAGGCCGTGACGCGCAGCAGGGCGTTCTGGGCGGAAAAAACGTAGGGCTGCCCGCTCAGCCAGGGATGGCCGGTCGGCATGGCCACGCTGTATTCGAGGAGCAGCGAACCCCAGGCGGTGTCGGGATCGTTCCAGGAAACATAACCACGGCTGGTCTGGATCGAGGTTTCCGGCTTGAAAAAGGGAAAGCTTTGCTGTTGGCCGGATTCGCCCACCTGACCCAGCAGATAGGTGCCGGAGGAATTCACGCCGCTGTAAACGAAACCGTCGCTCAGGCTGTAGTGGGAGGCGTCGTAAGCGTCGCCGCGGGCTTTGAAATCGATGTGGTCGTTGCCGGAGGAGCGGAAGACCCTGAACAGCCTGGCGTTGGAGCTTTCCGCCAGTTGGTTGCGGAAGCCGAACTCGATCCAGTTGTCTCCGGGCAGGGTTTCCACGGTGCTGTTGCCGCTGCGGAAATCCAGCTGGAAAGCCTGATGCGCGCCGCCCAGGGTGAAGGGCGCGCCGCTGAAATAGGCGGAGATCACGGAAGCTGGGTTGGGAGCGGTATCCAGCCGCAGGGAATGGTTGGGCAGGGCGGTGTCGCGCAGATCCATCCACAAATCCTGCAGGTAAAGTTGGTCGAAACTGCCGTCCAGAGGGAGTTCAAGCGCCGTCTGTTCGCCCAGCGGCGAGAGCAGGAAATACTTGCCGCTGCCCTGCAGAAAGCTGATCAGAACATTGTTTTGCACCACCCAGGTTTCCGGGCCCTGAGCCCAGCCGAACACCTGGCCGCCCTGCAGCCGCACCCATTCCTGCACGAATTTCCGCGCCGGAGGCTGGGACCAGTGCAGGATGGGAGGTGAAACCACATCCGGGACGGATTGGGTCTGCACATCAAGCACCCCGGTATTCAGCGCGAAACCTGGATAAACCGCCTGGACAGCGCTCACGTCGGCATCGCCTAGCTGGGGCAGAAGCTCCAGCCTGGTTTGTCCCGCTGATGTCAGGTAGGCTTGGGGAAACCAGATCTGCAGGCTTCCGGAATCGGAGTAGTGGAGTGCCTCCACGTTCGTGTTGGCCGCTGGGAGGTTGAACACATTGGCGTTTCCGGGACGCTGCGCCTCCACGTCGCCGTTGCCGTCGATCTCAAAATAAACACGGTTGTTGCCGTAGGTTTGCAGCGGCAATTTGTCCGCGTAGAGCATGTACTGGCTGCGCACCACCCAGGCTTCGGCGACGCTTTCGGAGGTGGTAAGGTCGGTGTAGAGGGTGGCAAAGGCGGGAATGGAATCCAGGATGATCTCGGTGCCGTACCGCTCGATGCTGATCCTGTAACAGCGCGTGACCGCCTCCACGCCTTCCGCGAAAGCCAGGCTGTCCCGCTCCAACAGGCTGTCCACCCGGCGCAGGCGAACCACGTCGTTATACCAGAGCTTGTAATCGTGGATGCTCTCCTTGGGGATGTAGAGGTAGGACTTGTCGTTCTCGGAGCCGATCAGATGGTCCTTGTAAACCTTGATCGTGTTTGATGTGACGTATTGGAGGGGATCCAGATGTTCCGGCAAAAGGGAGTTCTCGCGCAGGTTGCAGGAGGCCGCGAACACCGCCAGAAGCAGGAGCAGCGCTCCCAAAAGCTTAGTGCGCGTAGCTGAGTACGCTTTGGAGGAGGTAGTTTTGGCTGGCATCGATTAGTCCTAACTGGCCGTAAAGTGAGAGGCCAAACCCGCTTCCGAGGGGAAGGCTGAGGCCCAGGCCGAGATTGGTGGCGTTGGGATAGAAGGTGTCGAGGGTTACTCCGTAAGGATTGGTCCACCAGGCCAGGTCGCCATGGCTGGAACTGAGGCTCAGGCGCATAGAGCGATAGAGGCGCAGGTCCGCGATCCCGGTGAACACCTGGCCGTTTTGGTCGGTGCTTGCTGAGAGGAAGTCGCGGTAGAGCGCCGAATACATCAGCAGGAGGTTCAGCCGGTCTGTCAAAACTTTGAACCCAAGGTCGGCCTGAGCGGCTGAGAAGACCGGCGCGTAGGTGTAACGAAGCGACAGGAGCGGACCCAGGCGCAGGCCGGCCAGATAGACTTTGCCGGTGGCGGAAGCGCTGCCCTGCCAGGCCGGATAGCTGCCGGCATCCACGCCGCTGAGGAGTTTGGCGCTCAGTTCGAGGTCCAGGGGGTGGAATTGCTTGCCCAATTCGAGGTCCAGGGCGGTGCGGAAATGCTGTCCGGCGATCCGGTATTCCTCGAAACCCATTGCTAGGGAGAGGGTTTTCCGGCGCAGCGAGGCTTTGCCCAAAAAATAGACGTTGCCGTTCTGCTTGTAGCCGAATCCAGCGCTGAAAGCGGAGCGGGTCTTTTCCAGCCAGGGTGTCACACTGAAAGATGCCGGGTTCTTTCTGACAAGGCCTTCCGCGCTGGCGTAGTCACCGGAGTTTAAACAACTCCAGGCCAGGCCGTCAGCGGCAATGGCGGCGCTTACGCTGTTGGGTGCGGCCAGTTTCTGCGCGGACCGGTAGCTGGCTCTGGCTGAAAGCGGCGAGTAGGTTTGCAACAGGGCCAGGCCGCGGTGGTTGAAGATGTCGGGGTTTTTGGGAAAAGCGCGGATCAGGTCAGCGGACCGGTACAGGGTCTCGGGATAGCGGTTCAGGGAATTCAGCGCCCAGAGGCTGCCGGAAGCGGCATCAGCGCTGGCCGGATCTCGCAGGGCCACCTCCTGATAGCGGGCCAGGGCGCTGTCCGGCTGGGCGTTTTGCATGAAGTACCAAGCCAGGGCCAGCCGCTCGGCGTTGTTCTCCGGAAACACGCTCAGATAGCGTTGCGTTTTGCGGATCAGCTCCGGATAGTCCTGCGCCTGAGCGGTGGCGGCAGCCACCACCAGCATGAGCAGCAGGAGAGGCAGCGCTTTCTTCATTGGCTCAGGGTTCGAAGATCCTCTGGTAGTTCGGCAGCAGCTGCGATTGGGGATAATACTTCTTCAGGAAGAGATACTGCTCGCGGGCGGCATCTTCCTGTTCGCTGAGATAGAGGTTGTTCATCAGGTAACCCCGGTTTTCCATGTCCCAAGGCTGCAGGGCGGCGATGCGGGCGAAGAATTCCGCGGCGGTGCCGTAATCCTTGAGCATATAGGCCGCGTAGGCCCCTTTGCCCAGCAGGGCCGCGTTTTCCGGATGCAGTTTGACCTGGGCGCGGCTGTGCTGAAGGGCTTCGGTGTAGCGGGCCAGCGCCAGCAGGGAATTCAGCCGGCCCAGTTGGGCGTCCAGGCTGTCCTGCAGGCGGATGGCGGCTTCATAGGCGCTGGCGGCATCGCCGTAGTTTCCCTGCAGATAGAGCAGCCAGGCCACGCGCACCTGATAGAACGCGTCGTTCGGGGCCGCGGCCAGCAGTTCGCGCGAGATGGCCAGGGCGGTTTCGTATTCGCCGCGGGCCTCGGCCTGGTAGGAAGCGGTGATGTCCCGCTGGGCCAGCAGCGGCAGGGCCGAGATCAGCAGGGCCAGGATGATGAGGATGGTTTTAGGCATGGTCGGTTTCCTCAAGGGTTTGGAGCTTGGTGGCGGTCAGCAAAGTTTTGCCGTTCTGCGCCAGTTCAATGGATTTGAGGCCGTCCCGGCGGGACAGGATGATCCGCGATTGGTTGGTACGGACGGTTATACCCAGCACTTTAAGGGTGGTTTCGCTGGTCTGGACGAGGTCTTTGTCCGCCTGGGCCAGCCTGGAATTGGTGCGCACCCGGATGGGTTGGAAAAAAGGTATCAGGAAGAGGGTCAGGTTTTTCCAGAAGGAATTCATCACCACGGAGAGGCTGGGTTCGTCTTCCCAGGCCAGTTCAGCTTTTTCCGCCCAGGGAATGCGTGAGGCCCCCAAGGCAAAGGCGCTCAGCGCGCTGAGGCGGCGGCTGGAAAGATTTAAGGAGTTGTAGATGCCGTTGTAGATGGAGAATTCCAGGCTGCCGCCGCGGTCGGAATGGAGGCGGTGGATGCCCAGCAGGTCGAGTTCCACGTCCCAGTTTTCGGTGTATTCGGCCCCGCCGCTTTGCACCAGGAAACTCTGCCGCTGGTGGTATCCCAGCTGCAGCAGGTTCGCCAGTTCCTTTTCCGCGATCAGGGGCGAGATCTTCTCACCCTCTTTGGGAATGCCGCTGCCGATGAGTTTATGGACGTCTTTGTTCGCGTGGATCTTGTAGTTCAGCAGATGGCAATAGACGCTTCCGGTGCCGGCCTCCGCCCCTGATTGGGCCTGAAAATGCAGATGGGGGAGGGGTGAACGGCCGGAATTTCCCACCTGGCCGATCTTTTCGCCCTGCTTCACGTAGTCGCCCTCGCTGAACTTGATCGAGCCTTCCTTCAGATGCGCGTATAGCGTGTAGTAGCCCGCCATGTGGTAGATGCTAACGTAGTTTCCCCAGTTGTCCTGGGTGTTGGTGATGCCCACGGGGTTGTCCGCGATGCCGTTCACCACCTTGGCCACATAGCCCGCGGCGGCGGCGTGGACAGGCTTTCCGAAGGCGTAGTGGTCTTTGAGGCTGGTGGGGTCTTCGGCATACTTTTTGCCGTTCACATCCTCGATCTCAAAGTCCCAGGCGTTGGCCCATTCCTTTTGGTGGGTGTAAGCGCCGTTATGGCCCTGGGTCACGGTCCATTCACCGGTCACGGGCAGCAGCAGCTGGGGAATGCCGGTGCTGGAAAAGCGTTTGTAACGGCTCATGTAGGCATCCAGCGCTTTTTCCGGATGCAGGATGCCCACCTCGTTGAGCACCGGTGAACGGTGCGCCACGCGCTGCCGCAAAGCGAAGATGGTGGTAAGCACCACCAGGTTGAAGGGAAAGGCAAACATCGGCACCGTCAGGTGGCTGCCGCGCCCGGGCATGTAATCGGCGTAGAAGTACTTTCCGGCCAGCGCGAAGGCGATCCCGAAGCCAAAGACAGTGGCGATGGCGGCCATCAGATAGGATGATTTGCCGGGGATCAGATAGACTGAACCCACGCTGATGCTGATGAGGATGAGGTTGAAGCCGGGAAAGAACATGCCGTAGGTGGTGCCAATGCTGGCGTATCCCAGCAGCCACCAGCAGATCGCCCAGCCCAGCAGCGAAAGCAGAAAGCCGATGCGGGTTATCAGCAGCAGGATCAGCGCCACGCCTATCCCCACAGCGATATCCGGCACAAACATGATGCTGCCCAGGGAGAGGAAATAATCTTTCCAAAACCACGGCAGATCCAGCTTCAGATCGAAGAGCAGCGGTTTCAGGAAACCCTCGCCGTTGAAATTGCCGCTGCGCACCAGATAGTACCAGACCAGGGTGGCCATGATGGAAAAGGCCAGGCTCATGGAAGGCAGTTTCAGCGCGTTGGTGGTCACGTAATTGAGCACCACATAGAGCAGCAGCGTGGCCAGCGAGGCGATCACGATCATGCCCGCGAAGGCCAGCGGATGCTGCTGCACCCCGCTCAAAGGATAATAGTAGCCGATGGTGAGGGAGATCAGCAGGCTGTTGAAAGCCAAAACCCCACTGCCGCTTTGCCAGTCCTCAAAGCCTGTCAGCCGCGTAACCACCAGTGCCACCAGCAGTCCCAGCAGGCCGGCCAGCCCCACGATCGGCGCCACCAGGGTGAGGGCCAGCAACGCCAGCCCCAGCCACAGGTTGTCCGAAAACATGATGGTGGCATAGCTGTGAGGTATGGCTTTCAGAAAAGGCAGCGCGGCCGCGGTGAATTTGCTCATATCTGTTTCAGGTGTTCGGGGATGGATTCACGCTCGATGATGTCGCTTAATTCTTCTTTTTCGCGGATCAGCTCCGGTTTGCCGGTTTCGCTGATCAGCACCACGCGGGGCCTGTATTCGATGAACTGCATCCACTGGGTGTTGTTGTAGGCGCCCACGGGATGCACGATCACCTGTTCGCCGGTATAGAGGTCAGGGAAGGGCACAGCCTGGCGGATCACGTCGATGTTCATGCACAGCGGGCCGTAGAATACGGTGTTCTGGTATGCCCCGGGGAAGGGACGGGTGGGCAGCACCTTCAATTTGTACCACCAGGCGGTGATCACGGTGTTCACGCCGGCGTCCAGGATGATGGCGCGTTCACCGGTGGGCAGGTTCTTTTTGCCGATCACGGAAGTGATCAGATAGCCCGCTTCGTCGATCAGGGCGCGTCCGGTTTCCAGCACCAGGGTGGGCAGGTTTTCGCTCACGAAGCGCGATTCGTTGAAGGCCGCGCCGATCGCGGAGGCGTACTGGTCATAGGTGGGGGCGGAAAGTTCGCCCGGGGTATACTGCTCGTGGAGGGTGTTCTGCGAGGCAAAGCCGCCGCCGAGGTCGATGTATTTCACCGCCACGCCCAGATCTTCCTGCACCTTCTGCGCCAGGTCCAAGAGGGCTTTGGCCGCCAGGTAATAGGCGTTCGCGTCCAGCATGAAGGTGCCGATGTGGGTGTGCAGGGCCACGATGTTCATCTTTTTGCCGCTCAGCAAACGCTGGATGGCGCGGTAAGCCTCGCCGGTCTCGTAGTTGAAGCCAAACCTCGTCCAGAGCGGATAAACACCTGTGTCCATGTTCACCCGGATGGCCACGTCCGGGATGGTGTCCAGTTCCGTGGCGATCTTTTCGATCAGGTAGAGCTCGTCCAGATGGTCGATCTGGATGCGCGCGCCTTCACGGATGGCCAGTTCCAGCTCTTCCTTCCGCTTGCCCGGGCCGTTGAAAATGATATCCTTGCCCGGCACGCCCAAACGCCGCGCCATCGTGTATTCCATGCCGGAAACCACCTCGGCTTTCGCGCCTTCCTGATGGTAGATGTTGCAGACCGCTCCCAGATAGTTGGTTTTGTAGGACCACGCCATTTCCAGCCGCGGATAGTTCATCTGCATCACTTCGGTGAGGCGCTGATAGCGCCTGCGGATCTGGCTTTCGGAAAACACCAGCAGCGGCGAGCCGTAGCTCTCCACCAGTTTCTTCACCGGAATGCCGTCGATGCTGTCCTGATGGCGCACCACGCTCTTGGCGCCGTACTTGTTCATGGTTCCGGAATAGTTGCGCTCGATGTGGGGCGCTGTGTATGTTTTTTTCATTGTTCTTTACCTCGGATAAGTTCGCTTTGGGCGGAGATCTGGCCCATCACCCCGATCTCGGAGATGATGTCTTCCGCGTGGCGGATGAACAGGGTGCCGGATCTGTAAGGTGGAAGGGGTTCGCAATCCTGGCCCAGGGCTTTCATCACGGTCACCGCGGGCAGGTTTTGCCCAGCGCCTTCGGCCAGGCGCACCCAGGCCGGAAAACGCGGATTTATCTCGATCAGATAGTATTTGTTGTCGTTTCCTTTGATCACTTCCAGTTCGCAGGGGCCGCGCCAGTTCAGCAGCGAGATCACTTTCTCCGCGAAGGCGTCCAGGCCGGGGTTTTGGATCACAACGCCGCCGAAACCCTTGCCCTTGTCCGTGATCACCAGCTTTTTCTGTGGCACCATGCCCAGCATGCCGCCCTGGCCGTCACCCACGATCACCACGTTGAATTCGTCTCCCGGCACCACTTTCTGCAGCAGCAGCGGCAGGCCCCAGCTTTCGGCGATCTCGTGGAAGTATTTCACCGCTTCCTCTTTGTCCCAGGCCTTGTAAGCTTCGTAATACTTGCCCTTCACCATCAGCGGATAGCCCAGTTCCTCGCCGTGTTTGGCGATCTGGCCCGGGTCGCTCACCATCACGGTTTGCGGCACTTCGACGCCCCGGGGCGGGAAGAAGGTGGCCAAAGAGGTCTTGTCACGCAGCAGGAAACAGCGTTCGTCGGGCAGGAAGGTGCGGATGCCGCGCTTGGCGAGTTCCTTTTCCAGCCGGATATAGAGGATCATTTCCGCGTCCAGGGTGGGGATGATCACGTCGATGCCGGTGCGGGCCAGGATCTGGTCGATGCGGCCCAGAAAAGCGTCGGCGCCGGATGATGGATAGGGCATCTGGTAGATCTCGTCTGCCAGTTCGGGCAGATAGATCCCGGATTCCAGCGCGTCATATACCAAGCCAACCACCTTGCCGTTGAAGCCGGCGGCTTTGACCGAGCGGATCACCGGAACCCCCGGCTGGGGATTGTCGCCGGTTTTCAGCCCGCTCACGGCGATGGTAATGTCCAGGGCGCTCAGGTCAGGATTGCGCGGCATCAGAATTCCACCAGGGTGAAAGCTTCCAGCATCAGGGTGTAGTGGTCGAAATCGCTGTCAAAATTGTCCGCGCTGACCTCGTAATCTTCCAGGATCGCCGCGCGGATCTCGTCCTTGCTGTGGCCCGCGGCCAGCATCCTGAGGATGGCCAGGCCAGTTTCGTTGGCGGTGTAGCTATAGCCGCTGCTGGGATCGAAAACAAATCCGTTCTCGTTCATTGCCAGCTGTTTGAGGTTTTCCACGTTCATGTTGAACTCCTCGGTTCAGATTTAAACTCATTTACAAGCCCGTACAGTTCATACCCGTCAAAGGTATAATAACTGCGAAGCTTGTGTCTGCCATCAAGAATTGTTCCAATTCCTGGCTTTAAAATGTTGCGAATCGCCCCACTCAGCGTAGCCGATGCTCTCGCCGATGGACAGGATGCTCTCTTCCAGCGCGGTGCGCGAGGTGAGGGCGTTTTCGTCCAACCCGGGTTTGCCTTCATAGAGCTGGTATCCGTCCCGGTAGCTGGTGTCGGTCACGTTGGGCATGATGATGTTCGCGCCGGCCATGAGCCCCAGTTCCCTGCCGCTGGACATCAGGGCCTGCAGCGCCGTGGTAGAGGCGATGTTCACGTCCCTGAGGGCGATGCGGGTGGCCGCGATCATCTTCAACCCTGCCTCCAGCGCCTGCCGGGGATCGTATGAGGGGATCAGATGCGCCAAAGGCGTTTCGTGATGGGGAATGAAAGGCCCCATGCCGATCATGTCGATATCCTCATCATAAAAGAAGAGAATGTCGTCGGCCAGGTGTTCCGCCGTCTGGCCCGGCAGCCCGATCATCACTCCGGTGCCGGTTTGGTAGCCAACTCTTCTCAGCGTCCGCAGGCACTCCAGACGATTCTTAAAAGAGTGATCTGCAGGATGCAGGGTCTTGTATAATACGGGGTTTGATTCTTCTATCCTCAGCAGATACCTGTGAGCGCCAGCCTCAAACCATTGGCGGTAAACATCTTCCGTTTGCTCTCCCAGGGACAGTGTGATGCCCAGTTCGCCCCGGCTGAGTTCTTTGATGGCTATCAGGATCTCTGTGATGAAGTCCGTCCAGGCCTTGTCTTCGCGCTCCCCGGCCTGGATCACCAGCGAGCCGTAACGCTGCTCCCAGCACCAGCGGGCTTCGCTGATAACTTCCTCCCTGCTGATCTGGTAGCGCCGCACGTGCGGATTGCCGCTGCGAATGCCGCAGTAATAACAGTTTTTCGCGCAGATGTTGCTCAGCTCGATCAGGCCCCGGAAATACACTTTGGTTCCCACCTGCTGTTTTTTCACCTCGTAGGCGCGTGCATAGAGCTCTTCCATCTCCGCCGGATCGGTCAGAGTGAGCATTCTTATCAGTTCATCACGGTTGGGGCGCATGCAAATCATCCTTTTTCATTTGAATGGGGCAGCCATCCGGATCTTGGGACAGGGAACAACCGCCAAACATGACATAATAAACCATACTTGGCAAAAAACCACCTTTGGCTCCCAATATCAATACGGTATCAATACGGAATCAATACGGATTTCATCCGTAATGATTCCGTATTGATACCGTATTGATATTGGGAGCGATGTCTCGTCCTAAAAAAGTTGACACATCCATCAACTTAAAGGAGTGAGAAAAATGGAAGACAAGAAACCCGTAAATCGTTACAGCATGGCTTTCAAATTGCGTGTTGTGGATGATGTCGAAAG
>JAJBAV010000007.1 GCA_020532085.1 Candidatus Cloacimonadota bacterium
ATAGAGTGACAAAATATGAGCCTATCTATTTTGTCAAGAATTATTTGCAGATTTCAAAAACTACTTTTTGATCCTAAATGCTCTTACTTTTTAACCAGACCCTGAGGATTATGTGCAAAGGTCTTATAGTAGAAATAGCGGGGTTGATTGGCAGCGCCGCTATGCGGGCAGGAGGGACTGCTGAGGCCGCTCTGCAGCAGGCTGAAGCCGGAGTGGGGATCGCTGGAGAAGTAGATATCGTAGGAATCCGCCCCTGGCACCACGTCCCAGCTGATCAGGATGTCGTTTCCCGAGGGCGTGAGGGTGAAATCCACCGGGGCGCGGGGTTTGGCGTTCCAATCCACAAAGAAGCGCCAGGTGGGGCTGAAGGTCTCATTGTTGCTGAGATCGGTGGCTTTCACTTTCCAGTAGATGAGGCTGCCGGGGGCGCAGAAGCCGGAATAGATCTGGGTGGCGTCAGTCGTGAAGGTTTGGGCGTTCTCAAAGCCGGCGGAGATGTCCTGATAGATTGTATATGTGACCAGGTCGCCGGGATCCGGATCGACCGCTTCCTCCCAGCTGAGCAGATTGCTGGTGAAATGCACCGTCGCGTTGTAAGCTGGCGAGAGGGGATCGAAGGCCTGGGGCGCTTCCGGCACCATGGTGTCGAACCACCAGTAGTTTTCGTAGCAGAGGGTGACTTGTTCCTGAAGGTCGGTGGCCTTCACGCGCCAGTAGTAGCGGCTGTCGTCTTCAAGCACCGCGGCCGGGAGGTGGTAAACCGAGGCGGAGAGCGGCGTGATGGTGATCAGGCCCAGGGTGAAGCCGCTATTTTCAGCGATCTCCAGGGTGTAGGTGACCACGTCGCCCGGAGTGGGATCGATGGCTTCCTCCCAGTCCAGAACTGGCTCCAGGGTCTCCAGCACAGAGGTGTCTGCCGGAGAGAGCAGATGGAAGCGGGCCGGGGCGTCGCCGATGTCGGTGTCGCGCCAGTCGCCGTAATCCACGTGATCCGAGACGGGATCGCCTCCGCCGCTGGGATTTCCCGTGTGAGTGGGCCCGGATTCGTGGCCCCACCAGTTGTATCTCGCGTTCACGCTGAAAGCGGTGCTGGTGTTTTGCACGGCGTAGTCGGTGTTGCCACTGAAGCTGTTGCCGTCACCGCTGCTGCCGCCAATGAGGGGATTGGCGCCGTTGGAGCAGTGAATGCCCACGGGGTTGCCCTGGATGTAGTTGCGGATCAAAGAGGGCTGGCTGTTGGCCCCGTAAACCCTGATCCCATAATTGCTGCCGTGGCGGATCACGCAGCTTTCCAGCAGGGGAAAGGCGGAGTTTCCAAAATAGACGTTGCTACCGGCGTATTCCACCACGCAATTCCTGATGTAGCCGCTGGGAGCCTCGTATAAATAGGGGTTCAGGGTGATGCCGGCCCAGCCGCCGGCGGTTCCGTTCAAAGCTGAAAAAGTGGCGCCATCGGCCTGGAGGCTGCCCTTGTAGGAGTTACTGGTGTAACCCACTGAAAGTCCTGTCGATTCAGTGAAGAGCAGTGTAAGGCCGGAGTTTATCTTCAGGAGGCAGCCGGCCCCCGACCAGACATTGATGCTCGAGGTCACCTCCACCGGCACGCTGGGATTGCCCCAAACGTAGTTCTGGTCCAGGGTTCCGCCAGTGATCTGGATGCGGTTGGGGGTGTTGCCGCTGAAGAAATTGCCGGTGCCGCTCACGGCCTCGAAGGCTTTGGCGCTGGTGCGCACGGGATGGGAGCCGTTGTTGATGAAATCGCAGTCGGTGAGGGTGAATCTTGCCAGGTCCGACCCCGCGATCCCGCTGCCGGCATTGTTTTGGAAGCTGCAGCCAAGGAAGCTGGGAAAGGAGTTGTTTACATAAACGGCGGTGTTGTGGCTGGCATCCCGCAGATTCTCAAACACGCATCCTTCCAGCACGCAGAGGGCATGCGTGAGATAGGGATTGAAGAACAATCCGTAGGAAATCCCGCCGCCGGGAACGCTGGTGAATATAACGCCCTCGGCTTCCAGGGAGCCGAAAAACGAGGCGCTGGTGTAGCCCACGGTCAGGGTCCCATCCGCGGGCAGATAGAGCACCGTTCCCGGCAGTATCTTCAGATGGATGTTGCCGCTGCCATAGATGCCCATTGTGCCGGTGAGGAGATAGGGCACGCCGGGGTCGATCCAGGTGCAGCTTACGTTCACGGTTTCGTGCCGGACCTCCACCCGGTCGCATTCAGGCAGGTTGTTGCCGCTGAAATCGTTGCCCTCCCCGATGGCGCGCACGCAGTTGGCCGGTAGGGAAAGGGGATAGGAGCCACAACCGCTGATGCTGTTTCCGGTGAGGGCCACTTGGGTTTGGCTGGTCTCGTAGCGGATGCCGACAGCCAGGCAGTTCAGCACCTGGCAACCGGTCATGGTGGCGGCTGGGACCTTGAAGCGCACTCCGGCCACATCCCCGTAACCGGCATCGCGGATGGTGCAGCCGGAGAGCAGGCTGCTGCCTCCATAATATTCGAACAGCAGGCCCTGCCAATGGCCGGCGCTGGGGCTTTCACCCCTGAAAGTGACGCCAGTGGCACTCACGGCCCCGGTGTAGGAGTTGCTGGTGTAACCCACCGAAAAACTGGTGTTGGAGGCAAACTCCAAAATGGTTCCCCAGGGCAGGGTCAGAAAGCCGGCCGCGCTGAAACGCAGGTTGATGCTGGCCTGAACCAGGACAGGGGTGCCCTGGTTGGTCCAGAGGGCAGATTCATAAACGATGCCGCCCCGGCAATGCACCCGGTTGTCCGTGTTAAGCTGGTAAGTGTTTCCCGGGCCAAGTTTGTGCAGGTCCCTGGCAGCCACGGACACGCACTTGTTGTTGTTCTGAAAGTCTGTCCCGCTGAGGCTGAAGGGGGCATTGTCATTGGCATGGAGCCCGTAGCTGTCATTGCAGCAGATTTCACAGTCCGTGATGCTCACAGCGAAGTTGGTGTTGCGTAGCCAGACCGCGCCGGTGGCGGTGGAAACCACATCCCTCACCGTGCAGTTGTCCAGCGAGCTGGCGGTGATGTAGGGCTGGAACTGGATGCCATTCCAGTCCATGCCGTCACAGCCGCTGAAAGTCGCTCCCGTTGCCACCAGACCGCCATGGAATGAGTTGGATGTGTAGCCAACGATCAAGCTGTGGCCGCCACCAAAGCGGATTTCCGTTCCTTCCATTATCTGCAGCAGTCCGCCCGCGCCCATGCGCACCTGCAGATCATTCTCCGCTTCGTAGGGCACACCCTGGTCCAGCCAGGTTTGCGGCGTTGAGATGATGACGTCCCGCAGCAGGATGCGGTTCTGAACATTGCCCGTGTAGCTGTTGCCCGCGCCCAGTTTGCATGCCTGGTTGGCATTGGCCTGCAGCGGGTAACCGGCGTTGTTTTCAAAGACGCAGTTGCTGACGCTGGCGCCGATGGCCGCGTTTGTGGAAATGTGGTATAGGCCTTGGTGGGAGGAATGGCTGAAGACGCAGTGATCGAAGCTGGGGGCGAATTCTGGCTGGAGATTGTTAACGTTGAACATGCCGGTTGAGGAGCCGCCGTATGCGAATGCGGTGTGGGTGAAAGTGCTGGCCACATGGGCGTAGGCCAGGGTTTGCAGGCAGTCCCAGAAACCGGGCACCGGGGTGTCGGAGTTGGCGGTAAAGACCACCGGTTCGGCCTCGGTCCCGTTGCTCACGATCGCGCCACCCTGAGTGGAGTAGGGCGTGCCGATCGAAATGCTCACTCCACCGTTCAGCCTTACCTCCACCCCCGCCTCGATGGTGAGGACTGGAGTGGCGCTTCCGCCCACGCTGATGCTGTTGGTGATGATGTAGGGCGAGCCGGCCAGGGTCCAGGTCTGGGAAGTGCTGATGTTGGCGCTGATGCTTGTCTCGCCCGCGAGCGGGAGCACCAGCAACAGACAGAAAAGAAGGAAAAAACACGCTTTC
Source organism: Candidatus Cloacimonadota bacterium (assembly GCA_020532085.1). Taxonomy (NCBI): domain Bacteria; kingdom Pseudomonadati; phylum Candidatus Cloacimonadota; species Candidatus Cloacimonadota bacterium. The sequence goes on from JAJBAV010000007.1 coordinate 3,946, forward strand.
ATGATATTCTCCTTGTGATGGCCAGGGTGGGGGGGCCACCGCTTATCAGTATCTTTTTTTGTTTGCTAGCATATTCTTCCGATATGTGTCAAGCAAAAGGAGGGGCAGGTGCCGATTAAATTGTTGACAAAACTCAACACCGTCAAATCTGGGTAACATCCTTCCGCGGTTTTGGAACCATCCGGAACAGCAGGATGGATATATTTTTCAAGGACAAACATGAAACAAGAATACATACGCAACTTCTGCATCATCGCGCACATCGACCACGGGAAATCCACCCTCGCGGACCGCTTTTTGGAAAGCACCCACGTGGTGGGCAAGGTGGACATGGCGCAGGTGCTGGACAGCATGGACCTCGAGCGCGAAAAAGGCATCACCATCAAGAGCCACGCCATCCGCATGGTGCACAAGTACAAAGGACAGGACTACGTTCTGAACCTGATCGACACCCCCGGGCACGTGGATTTTTCCTACGAGGTCTCGCGCGCGCTGGCTTCCTGCGAAGGCGCCATCCTGCTGGTGGACGCCTCCCAGGGCATCGAGGCCCAAACGATGAGCAATCTCTATCTGGCGCTGGACAACGATCTGGAGATCCTGCCGGCCCTGAACAAGATCGACCTGCCCAAAGCCGATGTGGAAGGCACGGAACACGACCTCTGCGAGATCATGGGCTGCCTGCCGGAAGACATCCTGCGGGTGAGCGCCAAGGCCGGAACCGGGGTCACCGAGCTGTTGGACGCAGTCTGCGCAAGGCTTCCAGCCCCCAAGGGCGATCCCGAAGCACCGCCCAAGGCCCTGATCTTCGATTCCTATTTCGACATGTACCGCGGCGTGGTGGTGCTGGTGCGGCTCTTCGACGGCTCGCTGGCCAAAGGCGACAAGATCAAGCTCTTCGCCACCGAACGGGAATACGAGATCGAGGAGATCGGACACCTGGGGCTGAAATTCGCCCCCCAACAGCAACTGAACACCGGCGAGGCCGGCTACGTCATCGCCAACATCAAAGAGGTGGCGGACGCCCGCGTGGGCGACACCCTCACCCTGGCCAAAGGCGGCTGTGAAGAGAGCTTGCCGGGCTTCATGGAGCCCAAGCCGATGGTCTATTCCGGCATTTTCCCCATCAACGGCGAGGACTATGAAAACCTGGTGGAATCGATCGCCAAGCTGAAGCTCAACGATGCCTCCCTGATCTACGAAAAGGAAAACTCCAGCGCCCTCGGCTACGGCTTCCGCTGCGGCTTTCTGGGCATGCTGCACCTCGAGATCGTGAAAGAACGCCTGCTGCGGGAATACAACATCCCCATCATCGCCACCACGCCCAGCGTGCGCTTCCTCATCACCCTCAAAAACGGCGACGAGATCGAAGTGAACAATCCCATCGATTTTCCCGATCCCAACTACATCGAAAGCATCATGGAACCCTTCATGGACACCGAGATCATCGTTCCCACCGACTTCATCGGCAACATCATGAAACTGGCCCAGGAACGACGCGGAGTGCAGAAAAACATCCAGTACATCGATGAAAAGCGCGTGGCCCTGCACTATGAGATGCCGCTGATCGAGATCATCTTCGATTTTTACGACAAATTGAAAACCGTGAGCCGCGGCTACGCCTCGCTGGACTATGCCTTCAAGGAGTTCCGCCCCTCCCGCGTGGTGAAGGTGGACATCCTCATCAACGGCGAAAAGGTGGACGCCATGAGCTTCATCTGCCACCAGGACAAAGCTCACAACTGGGGCAAAAGCGTCACCGACACCCTGCAGGAGGTGATACCCCGCCATCTCTTCAAGATCGCGCTGCAGGCCGCCATCGGTGGCAACATCATCGCCCGCAGCACCATCAACCCCATGCGCAAGGATGTGCTGGCCAAATGTTACGGCGGCGACATCACCCGCAAGCGCAAACTGCTGGAAAAACAGAAGGAAGGCAAGAAAAAAATGAAGGAGATCGGCTCCGTGACCGTGCCGCAGGAAGCCTTTCTGGCCGTGCTGAAGGCCGACCGCGATTGACCTTCCGGCCATGACACGCTATCTGCTGGCCGCAGTTCTGCTTCTGGCCTGGGCTCTGGCCCCGGCCTTGAGCGTGGGCAAGATCAGTTTCTCCGCCAATTTCCCCCTCGACGAGACCGCGTTGCTGCAGGCTTCCGGATTGGTCACCGGCAGCGATTACGCTCCCGCGGATGTCAACGCCGCCATCGGCCTGATGCAAGCCTGGCTGCAGGCGAACGGCCATCCTTTCGTGAAGATCGCCAATCCGGAGCTGGTGCCCCTCTCCGAAACAAGCCTGGAACTGGCCTTCAAGCTCACGGAAGTGCAGCCGGCCCAGAGCTGCGAGCTCCGCTTCCGCGGCCTGCGCTATTTCTCCGAGGGCAAGCTGCGCGACCTGCTGCTGCTGGCTGATGAAGGGAAGGTGGGCCTGTCCGAACTGCCCGGCCTCATGGACCGCGTTCTGGACGAATATCACCGCCGCGGCTACCTTTTTGCCAGCGTGCGGCTGGATTCCCTCACCTTGGGGGAAAACCTCGCCGCCCATCTCGGCATCGACGAAGGCAAGCCGCTAAAGCCCGAAAAATACTACTTCCAGGGCAACAAATACACCCGCGACCAAACCCTCATCAAACTGGCCGGCTTCAGCTCCGGACAGGTGGTGACCCCTGAGGCCATCCGCGCCGCCGAGGACAGGATCCTGGGCAAAAGCTACATCGAGGCCTGCCTGATCGAGCCAGTGGACCCCGCCAGCCTGCTGATCAAGATCGAGGAAGGCAAAATGACCTCGCTGGAAGGCGTGCTGGGCTTCACCCGGGTGGGTGAGAAAAACGAGTTCACCGGTTTCCTCAACCTCGGTTTCCTCAACCTCTGGGGCAGCGACCGCGCCCTGGCCCTGAACTGGAGAAAGCTGCCGCGCTCCAGCCTGCTCAGCTTTTCCTACCACGAATCCGGGCCAAACAGCTTTCCCCTCTCCGGAGACCTTCGGCTTTCCCGTGAAGAGGAAACCGAAAGCTGGATCAAATCGGCCGTGGGCGCCGATGTCTATTCCTATTTCGACGCGCACCGCTACGGACTGGAACTCGCCGCGGAAAGCGTGAATTACTATGTGCCCGCCGCCAGGGACAGACTACCGGTGGAAACCACCTCCAGCCGCGGCATCGGTGCCTTCTGGCGCCTGGACAGCCGCGACCGCGCTTTCAACCCCTCCCGGGGTATGCAGACCAACATCACCTACCGCCTGCGCCAAACCGCAGAGCGCGGCTGGAACAACGCCCTGGAGGCCGACCACACCCAATACATCGGACTGGCGCCACGCTGGAACTGCGCCCTGGGCGTACACCTGCGCAGCCTTTCCGACAGCAGTTCCGTGGCCTATGAGACTTACCGCCTGGGAGGCTACAACTCGCTGCGGGGCTACCGCGAGGACGAATTCAGCAGCTGGCGCCTCGGCTGGGCCTCGCTGGAACTGCGCTATCTGATCAGTTCCCAAGCCCGGATCTACCTCTTTTACGACCACGGCCTGCTCGCCCGGGCCGAAAACAGCCTGCGCGCCGATCTGCTGGCCCCCGGGCTGGGCATCAAACTGCGCACCCGGCTGGGCGTGCTGAGCATCGAATACGCCCTCGGTTACAGGGAAAACGGCTTCGCGGACTTCGCCGCGGGAATGGTGCATGCCGGCCTCGATGCAAACTTCTAAAAAAAATAACTTGCCAAAAAATGCGGCTCCTGTAGTGTGGCCACAATTAAGCAAGCACATAGACGTGTCTAAGGACTGTGTGAGAGGTTGCTAAAGGCTTCGCGGCGCTTCAGCCCCCTCAGCAAAAAGCCCGGTACGGCTTTAAAATGCCAACCAAATCAACAAAAAAAACAAAACCAAAAATACGATTTCACTGAATGGAGGAATCAAAATGAAAAAACTTACTCTTATTGCTCTTCTCGCAATGATGCTCATCGGCATGCTGGCCTTCGCGGCTTGCAACGCTAAAGACGCCGAAGAACCCACCGACGAAACCGTCATGACCCATCAGGATTCTTTGGATCAGGGTTTGACCCAGATGACAAAAGCCGACTCGATCACTGCCGGCCTTATTGACGAAGCCGGAAACGCTCTCCAGAAAGCTGGCGAAGCTGTCCAGGAAGCTGGCAAAGCTGTCGAAGAAGCTGGAAAAAAATAGCTGATAACAATTAGCGCAGTCCTTAAAAAACGGGTGTCCACTAGGATGCCCGTTTTTTATCTCTCAAGACAATAAGAAAATAGGAGGAACAATGAAAAAGATCATCAGCCTTGTCCTGTTGGCCACGCTGCTCCTCGGAGTCCTGGCCTTCGCGGCCTGTCGGGCTCCGCAACCGGAAAGCGAAAACGCCACGGAAACCGAAGTCCAGTCACCCGGTTCCGATCAACCCGCGTCGGACACAGAACTCATCAGCACAGAACAAGATACGACCACTATCCCTCAGGATAAAAACTGATCTGACCAAAACTCAAACCCCAAACAAAGTTACCGGCACTACATTTCGGTTTTCTTGTAAAGTGGTTTTCACGGCTTATAGACTGATAGTAAAAGAGGAGTTATGATAATTTTCCAGCCAGTTTCGATTATTAAACCAGGAAAATTCCTTGACGAATTTGCGGAGTTTTAAAACCATGTTTGCATCTATTTAGGGTAGGATTTGACACTGATCTAAAAGGAAAATAAGCCTCCGGCGGAGGCGACAGGAGCAAGGTGGTGAAATTCGAACAGGGCGCGAAACTCAATAATTATCAGATCATCCGTCTGCTCGGCGAAGGCGGCATGGGCGAAGTCTGGTTGGCCCGGGACATTTTACTGGAAAGGGATGTGGCGATCAAATGCCTCAATCCGTTGCTCACCCGGGACCAAGAATTTTCCGAACGCTTCCTTCGAGAAGCCCGCATCCAGGCCAAACTTACCCATTCGAACATCGTGGGGCTGCACGCCTTTTTTGAGGCTGAGGGCCACTATTACATGGTGCTGGAATACGCCCCCGGGGTTACGCTCAGAAATTTGATCGACAAAACCGGCCCCATCCCCGAAAAACGCACCCTGGCAATTTTCAACCAGATCCTCTCCGCGCTGGACTACGCGCATTCCAAGGGTATTGTCCACCGCGACGTAAAACCCGCGAACATCATGATCGACACAGCATGCAACGACGCCGTGAAAGTGATGGATTTTGGCATCGCGCGCCTGATGGACGACGTACACATCACCCGCACCGGAACACGCTTGGGCACCATCAGCTACATGAGCCCGGAGCAGGTGCGCGCCGCCAAAGACATCGACCAGCGCTCCGACATCTATTCTGCCGGCATCATCCTCTACGAAATGCTCAGCGGCAGATTACCCTTCGAGGCAGATACCGACAGCGAATATGACGTCCAACACAAGATAGTTACCGAACCCGTGCCCGATCCGCGCAAAGTTTACCCCTACATCGGCGACACCTCCATCTCCCTGCTGCTAAGAATGACCCAAAAAGAGCGGGACCGACGGCCGCAGAGTATCGCTGAATTGCTTTCAGCGTCAACCGCAGGAAATCGAAATCAAGATTATATTGCTCCTGTGAAATCGCCCATGATATCGCCAAACTTGGATGAACATTCTAAATATGAAAAAAGTGAAACATACAAGTACGGGGGTATATTTATCCTAATACTTGTTGTATTTGTGATTATTGGCATATTAACTATCGAACCTTTCGGTTGTTCCAAAGAGGATGAATATGTGGAAGAAACCACCGAAACCGTTGTTGACAGCGCAGCCGCTGTTTTCGACACAGTATGGTATCCCTATTATTATCCTGACTATGACGCTATTGTCGACACTGCAATGGTTAACGCTACAGAAGCTTTCTAGGAAGCTGGCAAAGCCGTCCAAGAAACCGTAACGAAATAATCCAAGCTGATAACAATTAGCGCAGTCCTTAAAAAACGGGTGTCCATTAGGATGCCCGTTTTTTCTATGAAACCAGCATAATCCAGAACATAGGAGGATCCATGCAGAAGATCATCAGCTTCATCCTGTTGGCCGCCCTGCTCATCGGCATGCTGGCATTTTCAGCTTGCCAGCCCCCGCAGGAAAAAACCGAAACCGAGCTGGAATCTGCCGCCCCGGAATCCGGCTCCGACCAACCCGCCTCGGACACGGAACTCATTAGCACGGAAGCGGATACCCTAAGCACCACCCAAGGTCAAAACTGATTTAGACAAGCATCCCACCCAAGCAGTATCACCGGCAGCACCCTGCCGGTATTTTTTTCCCGCTGAAGAACGGACAGAATAATCTGGCTCTCTTTCAAACCGAGTGGGTTGAGTGACAAAATGACCGAAGAACCTTAACCCAACAAGTATCGTTCGTCATTCCGGACACAGGTGCTTTGGCGCCGGAGATCCGTCGGGGTCCTCGCCGGACAACCTGTTGGCCGGAGCCGGTTTCCGGGTCTGGCACAGCTGGAGTCGATGCTCCTGCGTCGCTCGACTCCAGCATCTCTCGACTCCAGCTTCACCGCCCGGAATGACGGAACGGGAGAAGGCGTTGGAAAGTTTGTATCCAGCCGATCCCTCCACCCACACGATGCGAAAGAGAGCCAAAAATGCTTACCCCCCGCAACGTCCTGTCAGTTACGCCATGAGCGCTCGCTTCCATCCTCCTCCCACGTTGCCCGCGTGATCATCGCATCAAACGCGGCCATCAGGCGGGAGGCGCGTCCGGAACCCGGGAAATGGCCTTAATGGCCAAAGGGGCACCGTTTCGCTCCTCCGCAGGGTCCCCGGCCACTTCACCCTCACGCCAACGTATTTCGCGTCTGGGCTTTACCCACCCGATTTGAAAGGGTGCCAATAATCTGCTCACTACAGGGAGGCCGTCTTTCTGGCTCAGATTCATTTATTCTGGGTGAAACAGAGGACGCTCCTTCGAACCAGGCGGGAGATTCGGTGGTTTTCGCAAGGTTCAGCCCGGAGTGGGTAGATCATGGCGAGGGCGGGAACCGAGCGCCAAGACGGAAGGAGGGGGCGGGAACCGAGCGCTAAGACGGAAGGCGAGGGCGGGACTGAGCGCCAAGACGGAAGGCGAGGGCGGGACTGAGCGCCAAGACGGAAGGCGGTGGCTTCAGCCACCGTGTCCCGAAATTATTGGAGCAGGAAAAAGACGATGTCCGGTCGGCTTCAGCCACCGGAGATGGGATCGGCCTGCCCTGGCGTTGGTAAAACATGCCGGCGGTTGAAACCGCCGGAGATCGTATCCCTTGGGCCGCTGATGCCCGGGAACGGTGGCTGAAGCCACCGCCTTCCGCCTTGCGCATCAGGGTTTCACATCAAGGAAAATCAGGGGAGGTAAATCAGGGTCTCACATCAGGGTAAATCAGGGAGGATATCAGAGGATAAACCAGGTGGGCAAAGCAAGGATAATCAGGGGGGCAAAGCAGGGTTTCACATCAAGCAAAATCAAGGGGTAAATCATGGTTTCACGTCAGGATAGATTTGGGCAGATAATCAAAGAAGCATAATTCCTCTTCCGCTTGAAGACCCTGCTCCCATGTCAATATGGGATCAACCAAGAATTTCCCAGAGTGAGGGTTCTGAGCAAAGCTTTGGCCAAGATCCCAAGCCGGAAAACATCTCTCAGAAAACACAAGTCCAAACCGCTGCCTGTAAAGCGATTGCGGCTCCGAAGCCAGGCCCGGTCCAGGCTGCGTTGCGTCCGGCCGGCTCAGCCCTCCGCCCGGTTCATTTCCCGCAGGTGTTTGGCCAGGGGGCGTTTCACCAGTTCAGTAACCGCCAGATAGAGCAGCGCGAGGCCCAGGATCAAGCCCAGGTGGGCGGGCCGGGGAGCGTGGAATTCGAAGAATCCGGCGGTCCAGGGCAGCGTGGGCAAAGCCACCGCCAGCAGTATGGCGATGCCTGAAAGCGCGATGATCATTGGTGCCGGCCAGCCGGCTTTTTCGATGTTTTGCAGCGAACGGATGGAAAACAGCAACAGCAGTTCCATGGTTACGCTGGCGATGAACCAGTTGGTTTGCAGCACGCCGGGCTCAAGGCGGAAAAAGAGGCCGAAGCAGATGAGGTCGAAGATGGTGCTCACAAAGCCCAAAGCGAGGAAGGTGATGTAGAGCGAGCGGAAATCGTAGGTTTGGGGGCGTTCCACCTCGTTTTTGGGCACGCGGTCGAAGGCGATGGCCAGCATGGGAAAATCCGAGAGCAGATTGAGCAGCAGCAGTTGTTTGGGCAGCATGGGCAGAAAGTTGATGAAGACGGAGCCGATGGCCACGGCGTAGAAATGGCCAAAATTGGCCACCAGGGTGGCCCGGATGTATTTGAGCGTATTGGCATGGGTTTCCCGCCCGGAGCGGATGCCGTCCACGATCACGCGCAGGTCGTTTCGCAGCAGCACGATGTCCGCTGTCTCGCGGGCCACGTCGGCGGCGGATTCCACCACCAGCGAGACATGCGCGGCCTTGAGGGCCGGGGCGTCGTTGATCCCCTCACCTAGAAATCCCACCGTGTATTGCCGTTTGAGCAGTTTGATCAGCTGGAGTTTCTGCTCCGGGGTGGTGCGCGCGAAAACCCTGATCCGGCCAGCTTTGGCGGCTTGTTCCTCCGCGGGCAGGGCCAGGAAAGCGCCCGCTTCCGTGACCTCGTCGGCGCCGGTCACCAAGCCGGCCTCACGGCCCACGGCCTCCGCCACCAACAGGGCGTCGCCGGTGATCACGGTGATCTGAACATGCAGTTCACGCGCGGCTTTCACCGTTTCCAGGGTGCTGTCTTTCAGCCGGTCGATGAAAGAGACAAAGCCGGCGAATCTGGCCTCGCCCTCCTCGCGGTAGCTCACACCCAGGATGCGGTGGCCCTGGCGTTCCTCCTCCAGCAACCAGGCATTTAGGCTGTCCATGCCGGCCAAACCCTGGTCCATAAAGTATTCCGGGCTGCCGCGGCGGATGTGGACGCGGGCGCCGGACGGGGTTTGCACCAAGGCCCCGTTGCTGCGCAGAGCGGGATCGAAACCCTCTTCTTCCAACACTTTAAAACCATCCAACTGCTTCCGCAGCTCATCCGAGACCGCTTCATCCAGGGCCCGGTCGAAGGGTTCGGGATTCTGCCTGTCCAGGTCGTGGGCGGCCAATCTGGCCAGCAGCAAAGGTTCGAAGGCCGCGCCCGGCGCTTGTTTGGCGCCCACCAGCGTGAGCTTGTTTTCAGTGATGGTGCCGGTCTTGTCCGTGCAGAGCAGATTCACTCCGCCGAGGTCCTGAACGGAGGAGAGCCGCTTCACGATCACGCCTTTTTTGGCGAAACGCAGGGCCCCGCGGGAAAGGGAAAACGTGAGCACCAGCGGCAAAGCTTCCGGGATCACGGAAACCGCCAGCGCGATGGCGAAGATCAGCAGGGTCGGCAGGTCCTTGCCCTTGTTCAGAAAGAGATTGGCCAGCACCACGAAGACGAGGGTGATCAGGGTCACGCGCAGGATGAATTTGCTGATGCGGTCGATGCCTTTGGTGAGTTCGCTTTCCTGCTGCACCTCGGAGGTGGTGGCGGAGATCGCGGCCAGCCGGGTGGAGGTTCCGGTGGCGGTTACCTCGGCCAAAGCGTTGCCCCGCACGATCACCACGCCCTGCAGCAATTGGTTCTTTTCAGTGGGTTCAACGCCTTCCGCCACAGCGTGTTTGGCCACCGGAATGCTTTCCCCGGTGAAGGTGGTCTCATCCGCCGTCAGGTCCCGCGTCTCGCGCACCACGGCGTCGGCGGGAACGATGTCGCCGGGCTTGAGTTTGATGATGTCGCCCGGAACCAGTTCCGCTGTGTCAAGTTCCTGGTCGCGCCCGTCCCGCAGCACCGTGATCCTGTTCACCAGATAGCTCTTGAGGCTGGCCGCGGCGGCGTTGGCCTTGAATTCCTGATAAACGTTCAGGGCGGTGCCCAGAATGATGAAAAAGAGGATGAAGCCCGCGTCGGTGGCCTCCCCCACAAAAAAGGTGACCACCGCGGCGGCCAGCAGCAGGAGGTTGAAGATACCCTTAAGTTGGCGCCAGATCAGTTTAAACAGGCTGAACCGGCTTTCCGGCAACACGTTGCGGCCGTGAGCAGCCAGGCGGTCGCGGGCTTCCGCGGCGCTGAGTCCTGTCCATTGTTGCATTGCTGTCATCCTTGTGATGCGATTTTTGGCGGCGTGAGTCAGGTTTCTGATCAGTGATCGCCTCCCACGCCAACGGCTTTGCGGGCCAGGCGCGGAGGCAAGGTTTGCAAAATCCCCGCGCGGCGGAAATGTCAAGCTAAAATTCCGCGGGCGGGAAAAGGGTTGACTTCAGCGGCGGGAGCAGGGAAGTTGTCCGCAAAAGCTTTCCGAGGTGATCGATGTCCCGATATTTGGTGTCGCTGGTGGGGGAATTGGTGATTCCCAACCTTCTGTTGATCAAGACTTTGAGCGATTGTGACCACTATGTATTCCTCTGCCCCAGGGGCGGGGAGGCGCGGCAACAGGTCCAGCGCCTGTGCGCCGTTTCCCACATCGAAGCACCCCTGGTGCTGGAGATGAACGAATTCAGCCTCGAGAATATCGACACGGTCCTGAAAAACCAGCTGAACGACCCCGCGGCGGAGTATTGGGTGAATCTCACCACCGGTTCCCGGATCATGGCTCTGGCAGCCTTTGAGCACTTCCGGAAACTACGCTCCCAGATACTCTATCTACCGCCGCAGAGCAACACCTTCCAGCAGCTCTGGCCCAGCCACGTGGAACAGCACTTGCCGGTGAAGCACAGGCTGGATTTGGACAGCTGCCTGCAGGCCCACGGCGTGCAGGTTACGCGCAAATCACTGCAGCAGCACAGCCTGGGCCAGATGGAAGCCATGTTCGCCATCATCACCCAAAACTCCAATTCCCGCTTCATGAGCAGGCTGAACCGCCTGGGCTCGGAAAACCGCGGGGCCAATGAAGAGAAAAGCCTGGCCCAGTTGAACCGAAAGTTCAGCCAGGCTTTGGGCATTTCCAGCCACGAAGTTGAAAGACCCGGCTGGCTGTCTTTCATCAAAGGCGCCTGGTTCGAGGAATACATGGCGTACTGGCTGGGCAGAAGCGTGGGTGAGGTCTTTCACGGCGTGGTGATCGAACGGGACGGAGTGCAAAACGAACTTGACTGCGCCTTCATGCACGAGAACCGACTCCATTTCGTGGAACTGAAAGCCTCGGCCAACCTCGGCGACCTCAACGAGTTTCTCTACAAACTGGATTCCCTGGGCAAAGATTTCGGGCTGTTGCCCCGCTGTTTCCTGGGCATCGCCGATCCCGACGTGGAGCAGGGCCTGCGCCACAATCAGCATTACCTGCGCCGGGCCAGAATTATGGGCATCCGGATCCTCACCTACAACCAGCTGAAACCGCAAAACATCGAGAAAAGCCTGCGGGAGGCACTGTTCAGTAACGGATGAGGGCTTGACGCGGAGGGAAAGGGCGCTTGTTTTGAAAAAGGCTCATGTTTAAATAGAGTGGGTGCGACTGTGTCATCCCAGCGTAGGCTGGGATCCAGAACCTACTACCCGCCCCGCCCGTCATCCCAGCACAGGCTGGGATCCAGAAAGACATTCACATGTGCTAATTGCTTTAATTAACAAAGTGTACCAGTTCTGGATTCCAGCCTGCGCTGGATGACGCTCGATTTTTCCCACCATGAATGAACTTGAGCCGAAAGAAAACCAAAAGAAGAAGCGATATAATCAAGAACTTATTCAGAGGGATAACCTGATGGTTTTAACCCCAATACGCAAACCCGATCTCTGTGTCTCTGTTCCTCTGTTTTTGTAATGGACTTTCAGACGATGGCGACGTAACAGGGAAGGTCTTTTACCACAAAGCGATGGATCGCCTCGGCACCCAGTTCCGGCCAGAAGTATGTTTCACGTGAAACCACGCACTGGGCCAGAAGGGCGGAAATGCCGCCCACACAGACCAGATAGAGCGCGCCGTGCTGACGGATGGCGGTTTCGATTTCAGGCGAACGCTCGCCTTTGCCGATCATGACCTTCAATCCCATATCCAGCAAAGGAATAGTGTAAGGGTCCATTCTGTAAGAGGTTGTGGGCCCGAGCGAGCCGCTCGCCTGGCCTGGAGGAACCGGAGCCGGTCCGCAGTAAAAGATGGCGGTGGCGCTGATATCGAAGGGAAGCGGCTCAGCTTTGTTGATCATTTCCACCAGGCGTAGATGCGCCTGGTCCCGGGCGGTGTAGATCTCACCGCTGAGCAGGACCTTGTCGCCAATCTTATAACCGGAGTATACCGCGGGTAAGGCGGGGAGGGTAAGTTCATGTATGATCATGTTTTGCTCAAGCTGGCCGGCCATGTTTCGCGTGAAACATCAGATCACCCGGGTGCTGCTCCGGTGGGCGTGGCAGTCAAGATTTACCGCCACGGGCAGGGAAGCTATGTGACGGGGCCGGGTGAGGATGGAAACTTTCAAGGCGGTGGTGGAACCGGCAAAGCCCATCACCCCCCTGCCAAGTTCATTTATGCGTTTGAGTATCCTCGCTTCCATCAACTCCAGTTCTGGGTCTTTGGGTTCATTCAGCATTAAAGCCCGTTTGGCCAGGATCGCGCAAGCTTCGAAATCACCTCCGATGCCGACACCCACAAAGACCGGCGGACATGGTTTTCCTCCGGCCGAAACAACCGTTTGGACCACAAAGTCCTCTATCTCCGCCAGGGTGGCGCCGGGCAGGAACATCCTCAGCGCGCTGCAGTTTTCCGCGCCGCCACCTTTCAAGGCCAGGTGCAGGGTCAGTTTGTCACCCGGAACCTGGTTGAGGTGCAGAATGAAGGGCAGGGAAGTGCCTAGCGGTTCTGCTCCGGAAAGCCTGGCTTCACTGTCAGACACGCTGTTCCGCCCGGGATACGCGGCGAGGGAATCCCGCAGGTAATATTTACGCCAGGCCTCGCCGGCCGCCTCGCCGATCAACTCTTCCAGGGTCCCACCCGTGATCAGCAGCTCTGTGCCGATTTCGGCGAACACGATCAGCAACCCCGTATCCTGGCAGAGGGGTAGTCGCTCCCGCGCGGCGAGCTGGTGATTTTGCAGAATGGCGGCCAGCATGTCGCGGGCGATCTCATCTGGTTCGCCGTCCAGGGCCCGGAGCAAAAGCTCAGCTGTTTCAGACGTAGGCCGGCAGAAAATTTCCCCAATGCCGGAAATCACCGCGGCCTTGATCTGAGTGGCGGAAACGGTTTTTACCGCCATGGCCCTTTAAACGCCCTCAGAGGCGTGTTTTTGGAGTTTTGGCCGTTTGCGCACATGCAAACCCTGCCTCATCCCTTTTTACGCATCAGGAGGTATCTCAGAAGCAGGTCTTCCAGCGGGGTGGCAGTGCTTACAGGGTTGTATTCCACCTGATATTGGTGACAGCCGGATTTGAGCTGGTTGATATGGCCGGAATAGCGGGACAAATATTCGCCCCTGATCTGCCAGGGGTTGACCACGATCTTTTCACCGGTCTCGCTGTCCACGAATTCGGTTTCCTGGCGGAAGCTGAATTTGTCTTCCTGGAGGTCGGTGATGTGGAAAACCAGCACCTCGTGATGCTGGGAACGGAAATGCTTGAGGCCCTCGATCACGCGGGCGGGGTCATCCAGCAGGTCCGAGATGAGGATGATGAGGCTGCGTTTGCGGATGGAGGACGCGATCTGGTGGAGGTTTTCCAGCAGGCGGGTGGAATCCTTGGGCTCCAGTTCGGCCAGCACGCGAAAGATCTGGCCCAGATAGCCGCGGTATGCCTTGGGCGGCAGCATGGAGGTGATCCGCTCGTTGAACGTGACCAATCCGGCGGCGTCTTTCTGCCCCACCATCAGCCAGGCCAGGGCGGCGGCCAGACGGCAGGCGTAGTCGATCTTGGTGCTGTCACCGGAGCCGTAAAACATGGAGCGGGAATGGTCCAGGATGATGTGGCAGCGCAGGTTTGTCTCTTCCTCGAAGCGCTTCACGTAATAGCGTTCGGTTTTGGCCACGATCTTCCAGTCGATGTTTTTCACGGGATCGCCGCTGTTGTATTCGCGGTGGTCGGAAAATTCCACGCTGAAGCCGTGGTAGGGGGATTTGTGCAAACCCACCAAAAAACCCTCCACGATCGCCCGGGCCTGCAGCTGATAGCGTTTCAGCCGGGCCGCGGTCTCCTCTGTGAGCAGGGCCAAGCCTCAATCCTTGGGTTTGCTTTTATAGAGCAGCCCAAAGGGGATCAACACCACATAGGCCAGGATCAAAAGCAGCGGCGAGATGGTGATCTCGTTGGCGGACATGATCACATAACCCAGGATGAGCAGCACCGCCGCCACTCCCAGGATGATGAAATTTACGGGGCCCAGTTGCAGGCGGTCGTTGTTCTTGGCCATGATATCTCCTCTGTTATGATGAAAGTTGGGTGTCGTAGCTGTTGAAAGTGTCGCGAACCCTCTCATAGACGAGCTCCGCCAGTTCGCCGCGGTTTCGCTGGGGATCGTATTCCACCGGGTCCAGAAAGCAGATCTCAGCCTCTAGCCGGCGCGCCATCAGGTTCCAGTAATACTTCAAAAAATTCACGCCTTTGTACCAGCAGATCACGGAACGGTTCTTATCCGTGACCGGAGAGCCATCCAGGCGCAGATAGCGGATGCAGACTGGCACCACCGTGCAGGCGGCGTCCACGGCCACCTGGAACAGCGAGCGGCGGAATTCCTTCACCTGGGAGCCGTCGGTGCCCCGCTGTTCGGGGAACAGCACCAGTTTGAAGCCAGCGCGCAGAGTTTCGGAAAAGCGCCTGATCTCGTCGGGCAGGCTCACCTTCTTTTTGCGGTCGGTATAGAGGCAGCCGGCTTTGCGGATCACATCGCCCACCACCGGGGTTTCGCTCATGTCCACCGAAGTGATGAACACAAAGTTTTCCACGGCGCCCAGCACAAAGATGTCCAAAAAAGAAGCGTGATTGCCCACCAACAGATAGTTCTGGTCCTTCAGCTCCTGCAGGCGCTCGGGATTTCTGATCTTCAGCTTCACGTTGAACGCGCGCAGAAATCGCCTGGAGGTGAGGGTGGTGTTTTTGATCTCCAGCCAGCGGCGTTTGATCGGGTTCCGGGCAATCAGCCGGATAAAGAAAGACCGCACGAAGAATCTGGCCAGAATAAAGCTGTGCCAGACAGTGTGCAGGGTCCTGATCATCCACTTCACGGCTACTCCCATGTGCGTTTTTGGAGGTGGTTCCACGGAATCCGCCTCGGATGGGCAAACTGCCGTTGACTTGCAAATCTGTCAAGGATTTTTGGGCTCCTCCCCCTCATCCCCCTGTTTCCAGGCTGTGGGAGGCGACATAAAACGATTACCAACGGTTCTGTCGCCCACAGGGGGGGCTCATGTGTTCTTTGGACGCCGACATCGAGGGGCTCCGCTCCGCTGCGCGCCCTCGCTATCGTTCCGCCGCCTCTGCAAGGCTACCCTCTGTCTCTCTGTGCCGCTGTTTTCATAAAATCTTCTGCTTTTCTCAACCCGTCTCTGCTTTTCTCTGTGGTGAAAACCCCTCACAAACAGACGGTTGAGCCGGGGATTGCAGGATTGGATCAGTCAGTCGCATTCACCTAAACAGGCTTGGAGCGTGTTTTTTCAGATGGCTTTCATGTTTCTTGCCCTGAAACCGCCCTTTGCCCCATCCTACTCACATCCCGGTAACAACCCACTTAGTTCCCACCTGACAGGCGGGAACTCAACGGGAAGTGAAGGGGATGTGAGTAGGATGGGGCAAAGGGCGGATTCCGGCATTTTAAGGGGGATGTTTGTGGGTGTGACCAATTCTCCTGGCGAGGGGTTCCGATCGCTACGCTCACTCCACGTCCTCGTTATCGTGCTGTCGCCCTCCGGGCTTTACCCACCCGGTGTGAAAGAGTGCCTTAAAAAAACCCATGGGAAAACGATAAGCCGGATTCTGTGGCCCGTGCTCACGCGCGGGCTGATGTCCATTCCTCTGGACCCGCTCTCACGAACGGGTTCAAGCTGCCTACCCGGAAGCCGTAACCGCGCGGGCCGCGCTTCGTGGCTTCCCTATTTGGCATTGCACCGGATAAGGCATTCCCGTCAAGCCCTGTCACCAAGGCTTCCGGTGGTCTCTTACACCACCATTTCACCCTTGCCCGGCACAAAAAAGCTGCGGTCTCTCAACGGCAACCAAAAAAGGAGCGCGCCGGGCGGTTTGTTTCTGTGGAGCTGCTCCGCATTGCTGCGGCTTCCCGTTAGGAAGTATCCCGCCCTGTGGTGTCCGGACTTTCCTCTGCACCCGCGAGGGATACAGCGGACATCTGGTTTTCCCATGGGTCTGGAAACAATTTAAGCGGGACAGTGATATAGTCAAGGGAAAAACGCAGATTCTGCCTAAGTATATATTTGAGGTGAAGTTATGGTTTTTGTTCGTATAATGTTATGATCAAGTTGGTTTTAATGATGTTTTATGTCTGCCCAGACGGAAGGGATCAGGCGCTTCAGCGGGTTTTGACCACCCGGCGCAGTTCCAGGCCTGGGCCGGATTCCGCGCGCAGCAGATAGATGCCGGCCGGAGCGGGTTGCCCGGATTCCAGAGTGCCGTCCCAAACGCAGCGGGAGCCGTCCGGGGAGACCTCCAAGTCTCGAATCCTGGCTCCGCGAAGATTGTAGACGCGCACCCGGGGTGGGTTGGGGCGGGAATCCAGATCGAGGTTGAGTTGGCTTGTGAAGGGATTGGGCCAGGTGCCGCGGATGAGGTGGAATTCCGGCTGCAAATGGTCTTCGGCCGCGGTTCCGGGATGGGCGGCCACGCTCACGACGCGGCTTTGCATGGCGGGAAGGTTCACCTGCACGTAGCAGACGTTTTCGGCATCTGAACAGTCCACCTGGAGCAGGGTGCCGTTGGTGACGCTGTAAGACCAGTTCCCGGGCGGCATGCGAAACTTGAGCAGGCTGTGCTCGAAAGCCACGCTCTGGTTGTTGTTGAACATGGCAGCCACGCTATCGGCGACAGCTGTGTTGGAGGGTAACCAGATCACGTTCACCGCCTGGGAGTTGCTGCCGGCGTAGATGGTGTTCAGGGGCTGCAGTTGGGTGCCGTTCACCCTCACCAGGCGGTAGGCGCGGTTGCCGTTGCAAACGCTGCGGGTGGCAAGGTTGTAAGGATACGAGGAGATCGAGCCGCTGTTGGAATGGATGTGGCCCCAGAGGGCAAGATCGATCCCCAGCGCGGACAGGTCCAGCTGCTCCGAGAAATCGTAATGGTGAAAGAGAACCCTGGTCTTGTCCGGATGCATGCTCAGACGCTGGTTCAGCCAATAGAGCTGGTCGTAGATGAAGCTTTGCCCGCCGTAGATGTTGGCGCGCCAGTTGTCATAGTTGTCGTAGGCCTCCAAACCGATGAAGTGGAGGTCACCGTAGATGAAATCGTAATCCTGGGTGTGCAGCGGCCAGTTGGAATCGGGGTTGTTCAGCCAGGGCCAGCCGAAATAGCGCCACCAGTTGCGGCGCGAACTGCCTTGTGGTGGCGGCGTGGCGTTCCAGCCACCCACGTCGTGGTTGCCGATGGTCACGTAGCAGGGGACCTCAAATTCCTCCAGCAGGCGCTGGGTCCAGCCAAACCAGTGCTGTCCGGCAAAGCCTTCGAGTTCGCCTTCGTTGAGCAGATCGCCGGTGAGAAGCACGAATTCGGGATTGATGAGGTTGATGTCGTCGATCACGGCGCGGAAATCGTTCACGGAGGTGGAGTCACTGTCGAAGCCGCTGTCCGGGTAGTAGATCCGGGTGGGCAAATGGAGATCCGTGATGTGGACGAAATAGTAGCTGCTTTTGCGGGTGGGCACCACTTTCACGGCGTTGGCGGTGGTGTCGTCGAGGCCGCCGGAGGCGGAAACACGCAGATCGTAGAGCTCGAACACAGGCAGGGAGGGGACCACGGCCTGCAGCTCCCAGCGGTCGGGAGTGTTCAGATACTGGCTGGATAACAGTTCCAGGTTCACGGACTTGTGTTTGTGCCGCAGCCACACCTGCCAGCCGGTGGTGGAAGGCGGCGCGATGCAAGTGATGGTGAGGGTTTCGCCAGGGATGTGGATGGCCGGCACGTTGAGCAGGGGCAGTTGGATCAGGGTGAGGGTGTCGCCCAGAGCGTTGTAGGGGCTGAGCGCGGCCACAGGACCCAGCAGCAGCAGGAACAGGAGGGTAGGGAAAACCGCTTTGCCCCAGCCACGCCATCCCGCGGTGACGGGATTCAACCGGCCCGCACAGCACACCTGGACAGGGGTTTTGGCACTCAGCTTCAAAGGCCGCCCAGGATCGAGCTCACCTGGTCCATGGGAATGGCGAAACCGATGCCGATATTGCCGCCGGTTTCAGATACGATGAAGGTGTTGATGCCGATCACCTCGCCCTTGATATTCACCAGCGGGCCGCCGCTGTTGCCGGGATTGACGGCGGCGTCGGTTTGGATCATGCCGCGGTAGCTGCGTCCTTCCTGGGGTTCAAAACTGCGGTTCAGAGCGGAGATCACGCCCACGGAAACGGTCGGTTTGGGATCGCTCATCATGAAACCGTAGGGATTTCCCAGCGCGATGGCCCACTCGCCGATCATGAGGTTTTTGGCGCTGCCGAGCTTAGCCACGGGCAGATTGGAGCCGGTGATCCGGAGCTTGGCGATGTCGTGAACGTCGTCGATGCCCACCAGAACGGCTGGAAACTCCCGTTTGTCGGGCAGCACGACGGTGATCTCGGAAGCGCCCTGCACCACATGGGCGTTCGTGACGATCAGGCCCTGGGGATCGTAAATGACCCCGCTGCCGATGCTCTCAACCTGGCGCTGCATGGGGATATCACCAAAGAAATCGAAGAAGCTGAAGCCCGAAAAGCGGCGCACATACTGGACCTTGGTCACGTTGACGCTCACCACTGCGGGTTCCACGGCCTGAACGGCGGCGGTGATCTCGTTGTGGCGCTGGTTATCGGAGACAGCGACCTTCGCGGTTGGTTCGGGCAGGAGGTTGAAGCCCTTTTGGTTGATCAGGACGAGGGTGATGCCGGCGTTCAGGATCAGCACCACCAGGGCCAAAACTATGGCGGTGGAAGTTCTCATGGCTACACCTACTTGAATTTTTTGATGGCGAATTCGATGCTGGCGATGCTGACGGTGGTTTCGTGGCAGGGTCCTTTGGGCCGTTCGTTCAGAACCGCGTAGATGGGATACTGCCAGGCGTCGCGCAGGCCTTCCAAAAGGTCGCGGTGACAGGCCACAGCCACGATCACGTTGGGTTTTTTATCCTGAATGAGCTTGCGGGCCAGCGAACCTCCGGTGGCCACGGCCGCCTCCACTTTTTGCTGCTCCACCAGCTTCTTGATGGTGGCGATGTCGCAGCCGCCGCATTCTTCGCAATTGATGATGTCCGTGGTGATGCGAACGGTGCAATCGTCCTTTTGCAGGCAGTGCGGCAGCAGCACCAGGATGTTGGAATTGCGCACGTCCTTCTGGTCTGTGAGCACGATCTCATTGTTGAAATTGAGAAAGGATTCCGTGAGCACGTTCCGCGAGGAAAAGGTGATGGAGCCCACAGCGCGGGCCAGGGGGTAAAACACGTGGGTGAGCATCCATTTGCTAAGCCGGCTCATCAGGCGTGATTTGATGCGGATATGGGTGGACATCAGGGTCCTCACCCAAGTGAAAACCATGAACACGATCGCGACCAGCAAAACGATCAGCAAACCGCGCACCAGATATGGCACCGTTGCCGGTTTCTGCAGCAGAAAATAGACCAGGCCGAGATAGACGGCGCTGATGACAAGCAGGCTGAGACTGACAAAGGCGGGGAATTTGACTACGGACAGATATTGGTCCTGATCTTTCATTCTTCCTCCCGAAGGGGGTTTGAGGGTTGAGAGGTTTGGGGTTGAGAGAAACTGTCGCCGCTGGCCAAACGCGCCCCGAGCTGCCAGGCCCAGGCGTCCATGACCTTTTTTCCGGCGGCTTGCACCCGGGTGAGCAGCAAACGCTGGGCGCCGCAATTCACCTCAAATCCGGTGTTCTTTACCAGGGCGGCCAAAGTTCCGGGCGCTCCGCTGGCGGGTTCCGGCACCAGTTGGGCAGCCAGGATCTTGAGAGGTTTTCCTCGCAGCCAGGCCTGGGC
Organism: Candidatus Cloacimonadota bacterium; assembly: GCA_020532085.1. Classification (NCBI taxonomy): domain Bacteria; kingdom Pseudomonadati; phylum Candidatus Cloacimonadota; species Candidatus Cloacimonadota bacterium. The sequence goes on from JAJBAV010000007.1 coordinate 24,084, forward strand.
CCCAGGCTGGGGTGAAAAAGCCCGGATTTGGTTTAGAACCTCAGTCGCGGGTTTATACCAGTCCAGATCGAGGTCCTCTTTGCCCAGTTTGCGGGTGTAGCTGGCCGCGGAGTCGTCTTGGGCCATAGCTTCACAGGACCCGCTTTCCAACTGGGGCATGAGGTTTCGCAGCATCAGGGCTGAGAGATTGGCCAGCCTTTCGTGCAGGCTGCCGAAATCGTCTGTTTCAGTTATGAGCACTTGATGCTGCATCAGGATCGGCCCTGCGTCCAGCCGGGCGTTGAGGCGGAAAATGCTGACCCCGGTGAGGGTATCGCCATTCAGCAAAGCGCTCTGGATGGGCGTCGCGCCGCGATATTGGGGCAGCAGCGAAGGATGCAGGTTCACAGCTCCGAAGCGGGGCAACTTCCTCAGCTCACGCCTGATCAGGCCGCCATAGGAAGCCGTGACCAGCAGATCGGGAGCGAATGCCCGGATCCGGGCCAGGCTGTCCGGAGCGTTCACATCCTCAGGCTGAAACAGATCCAGTCCACTCTGGCGGGCATGTTTCGCCACTGGACAGGGCTGGCGGCGCAGATCGCGGCCGGCCGCCTTGTCCGGCGGGCTGATGATCAGCAGTGGAGCATTCCGCGCTTGAAGCATTTGCAGGGAAGGCATCCCAAAGGCTGAACTGCCGGCAAAGATGACGCGCATGGTGGCGGGTTGTCTGGCTCAGTCCTCACCGCGGAGGTTGACCCCGTTCACGGCCTTGCGTTCGATATCCTTGAGCTTGCGTTTCACCTTTAGTTTGGCCACGGTGCCAAGGCGGTCCACAAACAGGATGCCGTTCAGATGGTCATATTCATGCTGGACCACCACAGCCGGGTAGCCCACCAGCTTCATCAGCCGGCGCTCGCCGCTGAGGTCGGTGAAGGAAACGCTGATCCGGTCGGGCCGCAGCACCCGCGCGTAGATGCCGGGAACGCTGATGCAGCCTTCTTCCGTTTCGGTTTCGCCTTCGCTGGATTCGATCTCGGGGTTGATCATCACCAGTGGTTCGCGGCTGGCGCCGTCTTTGCTCCAGTGCGGGTCCACCACCACGACGCGTTTGCTTACGCCGGTCTGCGGCGCCGCCAGGCCCACCCCGTCACGTTTGTACATGGTGTGGGTGAGGTCCTCGGCGAACTGGCGCAGCTCGTCGTCGATGGCTTCAACTTCCGCGGCCCTGAGGCGCAGCACGTTATCGCCGTAGATGCGGATATCCAGAAGTTTGGGGCTGCGGGACATCAGGACTGGACGGCGTTGGTTTCCCCGGTGACGATCGCGGCAACGGCTCCGCGCTGAAATTCAACCCGCACGTGGTTGGTTTCGTCGATCTCGATCACGACGGTGTTTTTGTCCGGCTTGATGGTCGCGACGCGGCCGTAGATGCCGGAAGTGGTGATTACCCTGTCGTTCACCTGCAGGCTGTCCAGCATCTTCTGCAGTTCTTTCTGCTTCTTTTGCTGGGGCATGATCATGAGGAAATAGAGCAGGGCAAACATGATGATGATGGGCAAAAAGGACATCAGCGGATTGCTGGTCCCACCAGTGCTTGTGGCTCCGCCGGCTCCGGTCATTAGTAGTGTGTACAGCATTGTGTTCTCCTATGAGCCAAAGAAACTTGGCTTCAGTATTTTTATGAGTTGGATCACCAGATTCGCGTACACCCCGGCGATGAGGTCGTCGATCACGATGCCCCAGCCGCCGCGCAGGCGCTGCGAAAGGTTTATGGGAAAGGGTTTGGCGATGTCGAAAACCCGAAACAGAACAAAGGCGTAGAGGGCCAGCAGCGGTGATTTCGGCAGCAGCAGCACGGCCACGAAATAGCCGCAAAACTCGTCGATCACGATGGCCGGGGCATCGTGGCCCAGGGTTTTTTCGGCCCGGCCGCTGATCCAGACCGCCGCCGCGGACACCAGCAGCAGGCCTCCACCCAGCCACCACCAGCCCTGCCCGCCAAAGAGGCTGGAGGGCAGCAGCAGATAGACCCCCGCGGCAAACAGGGTGCCAAAAGTGCCGGGGGCGAAGGGGATGAAACCCACGCCCAAAAGTGTGGCCAAAAAAGTGATCGGGCTGAGACGCCGGGCAATCATCGCGGGATGATCCGCACGAAGGAATCGGCGATCAGAGCTTTGATCCATTCGTCGTACGCGGCGTTGAATTGTTCCTGGTTGAGGTAGTTTTCCAGAAGGGGTTTCACCTCTTCATAGCTGAAGATGCGGGTGGGCATTTCTTCCAGCCGGGAGAAAAGCAACAGCACCCCCTCGTTTTCCAGCACGGGGGTCATTTGTCCCACTTCGGTGGCAATGATCTGCGGGGCATAGAGCTCAGGAAATTCATCCAGCGCCAGTTCGCCGAGGATGCCGCCATTGGCGGCGGATTCCTGGTCATCCGAATAGAGGGTGGCCAGGTTGGCAAAGCTGTCGGTCCCGGAGTTGAATCTGGCGCGCACGCTTTCCATCAGCTGATAGGCGTCCAGAGTGTCCTGTTGGGTGGGGGAGAGGATCTTCAGAATGTGCCTGGCGCGCACTTCGTTGTCACGTTTTTCCTCCACCTTGATGAGGTGATAGCCAAACTCCGTGCGCACGACGGGCGAAACCTGGCCCTCGTTCAGCGCGAAAGCCGCGTCCTCAAAAGGCTTCACCATCATTCCCCGGCTAAAGAAACCCAGGTCCCCGCCCCGTTCCTTGCTGGGGCAGTCGCTTGTTTCAGTGGCTAGGGCGGCGAAATCCGCGCCCTGGTTGAGGCGGTCCTGAATGGCGAGGATCTCGGCCAGTTTCGCTTCTTCGGAAGCTTGGCTGGGCTTGATCTCGTGGATGATGATGCCGGTTTTCCAAGTGACCGGTTTCACGGCCAGGCTGTCCTTGCTGGTTGCGTAGAAGGCCAGCATTTGCTCTTCGGTTACTTTCACCTTGGACTTCACATAGAGGTCGATCAGCTGTTGGGACAGGTAGCTTTCCTTGATCTGTTCCATGTAGAGGTCCAGAAGCTCTGTTTCGGTGAGGTTTTCGCGTGCGAGGTCGGCGGCAAAGGCCTGCTCGGAAGGGTATTTTTCCTTGGTTTTTTTGATCTCATCCTTGGCATATTTCTCCACCCGGTTGGCATCGATCTTGAGATCCATGGCCGCGGCTTTTTGGAGGATCACCTTCTGTTCAACTATCTGGCGCAAGGCGGCTTCTTCATTGATGGCATCAGCAGGGTAACCCGCCGTCTGCATCTGAAACATCAGTTTGTACACATCACTCATCAGCACGATATCCGAGCCGACCTTGGCGACGATGCGGTCAACCAGCTCCGCGGACAGCCCGAGTAGCAGCAACGCTGCCAGCAGGGTGAGCAGGGTCTTTTTCATAACTTTCCTTGTTGGGTTGGGTTGGGGTTGATCAAGACTAGGTCAGTAATAGTAAATTTCCGGGGTTTTCATCTTGAGTTCCCGGATCAGATCATCGTAAACTTGCTGTTTGCGTTCCTTGAGCAGGATGGAACGGATCTCGGCCTGATATTCGGCGAAATTGGCGTCCTGGGTGCCTTCACGTTGCTGGATATGGCGCAGGATATAGGTCTGGCCATTGATGTTGGCGATCCCCGGAGTGTTGGCCGGCAATTCATGGGCGGCGCGCCAGAAGAGCGAATCAGGACCGGCGGCAGTTACAAAGCCCATCCTGCCCTGGCTGTTCTTCAAAGTTTCCTGGGAATGTTCGGCGACGGCCAGATCGAATTCGTAGCCTTCATTCAGCAGCCTTGGCAGGAGGGTGGCGGCGCTGGCGGCGTCGGAGCAGAGGATGCGCTGGATGTCGTATTCCATCAGCTTGCCCTGAAACTCACTCAGGTGGATGCGGTAGTAGTTGAAGAGCTCTTCCTCACCGATGGCGATGCTGGCCAGGCGTTTGGAGATCAGGGCGTTGGCCTTGATCTTTTTGGCGGCATAATCCACCCGTTGCTTCACGGCCCTTTCCTCATCAAGCTCTTGGGCCTCGGCCTCCTGGGCCAGCAGGGTGAGGTTCACCCAGTTTTCGATCTCCTGCTTCTTTTGCTCGGCTGTGAGGTTATTCCACTGTTCGTCCGTGAAAGTGGAGCGAAATCCTTCCAGGGTAAGCACATCGCCATTCACCTCGGCCAGCGGGGTAAGCTTTTCCCGGGCATCTTTATCCCGGTCGCAGGCGGCAAACAGCGCCAGCAGCAAGACCAGGAGCGGAAAGAACTTACGCATGCTTTACAGAAACGGCGGAGTGTAGGTGAGACGCAGCTTGGGCCGTTTGTCCGGAGGAGCGTCCTCGAAGTGCCAGAATTCGATCCTGCCATAGTTGATAAGTTCCTGCAGCGAGCGGATCACGATGCCGTATGGCACCTTGTCGCCGGAGCTGTAGGCCTGGATGATGGGCGTGATATCCACCACCAGGCTGTCGCCACTCACCAGTTGCGCCGTCTCTATCCCTGAGGCCAGGCGGGAATCGGCAATTTCCACGGGCAGGGTAACGTCCAGGGAATCGTTGAGCCGGTCGGCCCGTAGCTTGTAGGTGTTGCCGCCTGTATAGTAGGGGTTGTTTTTCACATACAGCACCAGCCTGGCTTGGTTGATGGTGGTGCGCCTGCGGCTCAAACTGTCCATCACATTGCCCTGCATGTCTTTGAACCAGGCGTTGTCGATGGCGAAATTCATGTAGATGCGGGAAGGGGTGATGTTGTTTACGATCCAGCGGTTTGTGAGCAGCGGCGCCGCGTCCTCATCGACCCTGTAACTGTCACGGGTGGGTCGCTGTTCATAGTTGCTGTCATCGGTGTTCTCTGTATCGTCCAGACGGTAGAGGAAACGCAGTTGTGGGCCCCGTCCGGTTTCCAGCGACATCGCCTCCATCCAGAAACCGTTCATGGTCCGGATGGCCAGGGTCAGGCCCAGGGAATCCGCAGGGGTTTGCCAGGACTCGATGGCGTCGATGGGAATGGGTATCCTGATCTCGGTGCCCATGGTGCTGATGCTGTCGGGGATGGGCAGGTTGATATCCGAGATCTGGATCAGGTTGGCGTCTTGGATCTGTTCAGTATGGATTATGCCGGTGCTGTCCGCGGCCCAGGTCTGATCCAGCTTGTAGATCGTGAAGTTGATCGGATCTCCCTGAGGGGCGGAGCGTCGCGTGAGGGTCAGGGTAAGAAAGGTGGAATCCGCGTAGGCCGCTGGGATGTGGAAAGTGCCGGGATCCGGCAGGCCAGTGAAGCGCATGAAGGCCACGGATTCGATCCCCTCGTAATTTCCGCACAGCAGTGAGGGTTCGGTGCCGGTTATTTTGGCACTGCCGGCAAAGCTGTAGCCGGCGATCATGTCCAGGGTATCCGTCACCGTGATGGGTCGCACGTTCGACCAGTTGTTTCCGGTGGGGTTGCCATTTTTGATGCAGCCTGCCCCAACCAGAACCAGCAGGGCTGTCAGCAGCGGCAGAAACGTTCTCTTCAATATCATATTTATTATACCTGTAAAAAGATCCTTTCTCAAAAAGTAGTATTAGTAGGCATCGTGGATAAGTGGATTATCGGTCAACCTTTTTTTTAAGTGGCTGTCCTCAAAGCCTTGACAAAGCCATCTGGATTGTGGATAACTTGTGCGCAAGCCGTGCCTTGCGACCGTTCTTGTCCACAGCGGCAGGCGCGTGCAGATTCAAAACCGGCTTGTCCACACTTATCCACATAAATTATCCACTTATCCACAAAATAAAGCGCTCAAGCCCTGATGTTCTTGATCAGCTGTTCGATATGCGAGCGGAAAGTGATGTCTTCCCGGAAGCGGTTGTCGATCATTTTTTTGGCGTGCAGCACGGTGGTGTGGTCCTTGCGTTTGAAATAGTCGGCGATCTCCTTCAGGGAAAGCTGGGGAATGAGCAGATTGGCCAGGTACATGGCGATCTGGCGGGGATAGGAGATCTGCTGGCGGCGGGTTTTGTCCACGATCTGGGGAATGGTGATGTTGTAAGCCAGGCAGACCTGCTGGGTGATGGCGTCCAGGGAGATTTCCTTGCGGTGTTCGGAGATCATGTCGCTGAGGATGTTGCGCACGGTCTCGGTGTCCAGATCGGTGGGGTTGAGTTTGTTGTAGGAAGCGTAGGCCAGGATGCGGATCAGCGATCCTTCGAGGGCGCGCACGCTGGAGGAGATGGATTCCGCGATGAAGGAAAAGACATCATCGGAGAGTTCGATGTTTTCCGGCTCGGCTTTCTTGCGCAGGATGGCCACCCTGGTTTCGAAATCGGGGTTTTTGAGGTCGCAGAGCAGGCCGCTCTCGAAGCGGGTGACCAGACGTTTTTCCAAATCCGGGATATCCTTGGGCGGCCGGTCAGAAGTGAGCACGATCTGTTTGCGGCTGTCAAAGAGGGCGTTGAAGGTGTGGAAAAATTCTTCCTGGGTGCCTTCCTTGCGGGAAAGAAAATGGATGTCATCAACCAGCAGCAGGTCCACCTTGCGGTATTTGGCGCGGAAATCCGGCATCTTGTTGGAACGGATGGAATCGATCATCTCGTTGGTGAATTCTTCGCTGGTGGTGTAAAAGATGGAGCAGTTGCGCCCCTCCCGGGCCACGAAATTGCCCACAGCCTGCATCAGGTGGGTTTTGCCCATGCCGCTTTCGCCGTAGATGAAGAGCGGATTGTAGGTATAGCCCGGCGCTTCGGCCACCGCCTTGGCCGCGGAGTAGGCAAAGTTGTTGTTTCGTCCCACCACGAACTGTTCGAAGCTAAAGCGGTCATTCAGCTTGGTGTTGAGGATCACCCGGTTGCCCGAATACTCGGTTTGGGCGGCTTTGTTATCGGCCAGATAATGGGGAGGAGAGGTGAATTTCACCTGATAACGCTGCTTGTAAAGGGCGTAAGAGATCTCTCCCAAAGTGTCGGTGTAATTCTGGTTCAGGTAGTTTGCCGCGAATTGCGTTGGTACCCTGATCACCAGGGTGTTGTCCAGCATGTCCACCAGCTTGGTGTCCGAAAACCAGGTCCGGAAACTCTGGTGATTGATGTTGTCCTCGAGCTTGTCTAAAATGTTTTGCCAGATATCTTGGTCCATCATCTCTATCCTATTGAAAAAATCGTCTTTATCCACACGCGGCAGCTTTCTCATCCCCGTGCTGGATGGCTTGAATCAAACGCTTGCCGCTCAATGCTTTATGCCGTATAAATGTAACCCTGAGCCACCCTCCCGCGAAAAGTTATCCACATCTTGTCCACAATTGCCGGGGGCCAGGCCTAAAAGCTGCTGGCCTTGCAGTTACACAACCGCGCAGGATCGAGCGGCAAAGGCATCCCAAGCTTTTTTCCCGGCGTTCTTTTGTCAAGCAGCTAAATCGTTTAACACAATAACCCATGGATACATCACATTCGCTAAACGAACTTATTTGGAGGCAATTAAAGGCATGCCGGAGCAAACGGGGGATTGGGTGAAATGGTGAGATTCCTCTGTGGGCAGGCAGTTTAGGGAAATTTTTCCGCCCCGGGGGCATTTCCAGCATGCCTGCTCCACAGGAAGCGGAGTTGAACATCGGGCTTGACAGATGGCCATGGCCCGCACAAGCTGCATTTTAGCCCCAAAGGAGTTTAACATGGCCAAAACTTGTCTGCCGCTGATCCTGCTGGCACTGCTCTTTGCGCTGTCCTGCCGCGCGGAGGACCCTTCCCCGCGGGAAAACCCCGCGCCCCAGCCATCCGCGGGCGCGTCCAAGGTATATTTCACCAGCCGCATCGATGCCCAGGCCGTGCGCGACGTTTACGCCCGGCTGGAGAGGCAACTGCCGGGACGCATCGGCATCAAGGTCCACTTCGGCGAGGAGGGCAATCAAAACTTCCTGCCCGCCACGCTGATCGCGGGGCTTTGTGCCGACCTGAATGCCACCCTGGTGGAAACGAACGTGCTCTACGGCGGCAAACGCGGCCAAACCGCAAGCCACATCAAACTGGCCCGGGACCACGGCTTCACCTTTGCCCCCATCGACATTCTTGACAGCGAGGGCAACATTTATTACGACTGCCGGCTCAAACATTTCAGCAAGGTCTATACCGGCAGCCATTTTGAAGGTTATGACGGCTTTCTGATCTTCTCCCATTTCAAGGGTCACGGTTCGGCGGGTTTTGGCGGCGCCATCAAAAACATCTCCATGGGCCTGGCCAGCAAGGAAGGCAAGAGGTTTTTACACAGCGGCGACTACCCCATTTACGACCAGTCCAAATGCATCTCCTGCGGCATTTGCGCCGCCTCCTGTCCGGAACAGGCGATCAGCCTCTATCCCTTGAGTATCGACCACCTTAAATGCATCGCCTGCGGAAAATGCGTCACTGTCTGCCCGGAGAAGGTGTTTCAAATCCCGCCGGACGATCAGCAGGATTTTTTGGAAAGGTTGGTGGAGTATGCCTTTGTGCTCACCCAACGCAAACCCATGCTCTACATAAACGTTCTGGCCAACATCAGTTCCTCCTGCGACTGCTATTCCCGGGCGCCCAGGCCCTTTCTGCCGGATATCGGCATCCTGGTCTCCACCGATCTGGTCGCCCTGGAAAAAGCCAGCCATGACCTCGTTGACAAGGCTCACAAATGTTCCGACGCCTTTCTGAAAGAGGTCTCGGTTTCCGGAAAGCGCCAGATCGAATTCGCGGCGGAACTGAGACTGGGAAACTTGGAATATCAGCTTATCGACATCGATGCCGCAAAATGATCAGGGATAGCTTGGAACAGCTTCAAACCAGGTCTTTGAAGCTGAGGCCTCTCTCCACCAGCTGCTGCTGTTCCTCCAGCCAGGCCTCCAGGCCGATCTCCCTAATGCGTTCGTTGTTGACGGCCAGTTTGGCATAGTGGCCGGCGTAGAAATCCTGCAGCGGCTGGCAGGGATAGTCCGGACAATCCGCGCAGAGTTCCAGTCCCTTGTCCCGCGCGCAGATACGGAAAACACACTCCGGGTTGCCGCAACCGCCCTTGCACATGGGGCAGCTTTCCTTCAATCCGCTCAGGTCGGCCAGCACCTTCCAAAATTCGGCAAACTCCGGATAAAGCTCAGGACCGTACAACTCCCAGCCGTCGTCGCGCATGATCCCCAGCAGTTTGGCAGCGGCATCCGGCAGAATGGTGGTGAGGTTGCAGAGCCGGCAGTTCAGCCCGCAATAGGCTATGTCTTTAAGGGTGAGTTTTATATCCATCTTTCGTTCTCCCTGGATGGCATCCTTGCCGGCCGGCCGGTTTTTGTCAACCGATTATCCATCCCCGTCCGCAAGGGCAGACAAACATAAGCCCTGATCCAGCATCCCGGGCGGGAATCCAGCAGGCGCAGATAAACCTTGACAAGATTTTGCCGCTTCACATTCTGTACGTACTAATGTTTCCATGAGGTGTAAGATGAAAACTCTGAAGTTATTGGCGGTTTTAATACTGGCCCTCGCCCTTTTTTCCTGCAAGGAGCCAACCACGGAGCTCATCCAGCTGGACGATCCCATGTTCAGCAACGCCAGCGGCACCTATCTCTCCGGCCAGGCCATCTATCTCACCTGCCCGGAATACGGCGCCTCCATCCATTACACCACCGACGGCAGCGAACCCACCAACCAGGACAGCCTCTACACCAATCCTCTGATCATCCCGGACTTTTTCCCGGATGGTGCCACCACCGCCACCCTGAAAGCCCGCGCTTACAAAGCCGGCTTTGATCCCAGCAACGTGGCCTCCGCCACCTACACAGTAACTTTTTTCAACACCGTGACCACGCCCCACTTCTCCCCTCTCTACGGAAACATCACCACTGATACTGAGATAAACATTCAATGCTCCACCCTGAACGCCGATATCCACTACACCCTGGACGGCAGTGAGCCAGATCAGAGCTCCGCTCAGTACACGGCGGGCTTCACCATTGCCCAGACCGGAGAGGTGACCCTGAAAGCCCGGGCCTACCGCAGCAACTGGAATCCCAGCGAGATCGCGGAGACCAGCTATACGGTAAGCGCGCCGTAATCAGTTTTCTTTAATACATATTGGGGCGGGAAAACGTTTGGGTAAAAGTTCTTAATGCTGTGCCTGGGCGCTGGTAATACCTGTTTATGGAGACAAAATGGCTGTAATACCCGGCTTAAGGATCAGAGATTTTGTGATTTTGCGTCAGCTCGGCCAAGGTGGCATGGGCGAGGTTTATCTGGCGGAGGATGTTGTTCTGGGCAGGAAGGTGGCGATAAAATGTTTAAACACTAGGTTTCTGGGCGACCAGACTTCAATTGAACGATTCACGCGAGAGGCCAAAATCCAAGCCAACCTTGTCCACACCAATATTGTTGGTTTCAATGCCTTTTTCAATGAGGGTGATAGCTATTATCTCGTGCAGGAATATGTGCCTGGCATCACCCTGCGGGAACTGATCTCAAGAACCGGACCCCTGCCCGAGCAACGCAGCCTGAAAATATTCGGACAGCTTGCCAGCGCTCTGGATTACGCCCACGCCAAAGGGATCCTGCACCGTGACATCAAACCATCCAATATCATGGTGGATCCAGAAAACGGTGATTTCGTTAAGGTGATGGATTTTGGCATAGCTCGCCTTGTGGATGATCTTCATCTCACCCAAACGGGAAACACGGTGGGAACCGTCTACTATATGAGTCCGGAACAGGTTCAAGGGGAAAGGAGCATCAACCACCGCAGCGATGTTTTCTCGGCAGGAATTGTCCTCTATGAAATGCTTACAGGCAGATTGCCCTATGATACGAACACGGACAGCGTGTTCAAGATCCAAAGCAGAATAGTGAATGAAACCTTACCAGACCCGCGCGACGTATACCCCCATATCAGCGAAGAAACGGTGCGGCTGGTTACTACCTTGTGCCAGAAGGACCCAGCACGCAGGCCAAATTCACTCTTGGAACAGCTGGCTGCCAAAACAACACCAGTGCTTCCACCAAAGTCGATCCAACTTGTAACCGAAACTTCCATTCCAGCACATAACACTATACGCAAAGTGGCTTTCATGCCTTACCTGATCGGCCTGCTGGTCCTGGTTGGCTTGGCTGCGGTATTACTACCTGTGTTTTTGAGACAGAAAGAGAAAGTGGCGGATATGGCCACAACGCAAAACATAAATGAAACCAAAACCCAAAACAACACCCGGCCCCAAAGCAACCCCAGGGTTGACGATCTGGTTCTGATACGCGGCGGCACCTTTCAGATGGGCTCTTACAATCAGGCGGATGAGCAGCCTGTTCGGGAGATCAGCATTTCCCCTTTTTACATGACTAAAACAGAACTATCCCAGAGCGAGTGGACCGCGATTATGGGTCAGCATAAGTTCGGTGAATCCGACGGCAATTTACCTGCAGACAACGTTGACTTTCAGGACGCCATTGATTATTGCAATCAAAGAAGTTTGCGTGAGGGTTTGCAACTTTGTTACAGCTATGTGGGAGATCAACTGGTCTGCGATTGGAACGCTTCAGGATATCGCCTGCCCACTGAGGCGGAGTGGGAGTTCGCTGCCCGAGGGGGAAATAGAGGCATTGGTTTGTTGTATAGCGGCTCGAACGATGTTTACGAAGTTGCTTGGTTCAAGAATAACAGCAAAACCAAACAGGCGGTGGGGCGCAAGCTTGCAAATGAACTGAATCTTTTTGACCTTAGCGGAAATGCTTGGGAATGGTGCTGGGATTTTTACGGACCTTATCAGGCTGATGTTTTCAGTGATCCCCATGGACCTAGCTATGGCTCTCAGCGCGTGGTTCGGGGAGGCTGTTACATTGATGATGAGTATAAATGCACAGTGAGCTTCCGCAGTAAACTGAAACCTTTACAGAAAGGCAAATTCATTGGTTTCAGGATTGTCCGCTCCGCCGACTGATCCGCTTCTTACCGCCCCGTCATCCGGTGGGCGTAAAAGAACATCAGCTGTTCCAGTTCCGGCTCGAAGCTCAGCAGTTCAAAATCCTCCGGCAGCTTGTCCGCCTCTTGCCGCGCGACCTCCAGATATTCACCAAACCTTTGTTCCGCGTCATCGATGCTTTCCGCTGTTTCCGGTGCGTCCTTGAATCCCAGTTCTATGTCCAGTTCCAGCGGTTTGGGCATCTTGTATTCCAGATGCCCCCATTCCCCGTTTTTCAGATTGAACTCATACTGGGAGATGAATTTATGGCCGTGCTCGAGGATAAATTTCACCGCCTCGATCAGATAATCCACCTCCGCCCCGGTCATCGAATAGTGCAGATTCAGCCGCACCCAGCCAGGTTTGATGCCGTTGTAGCCGGCGTTGGTGATCAGGCAGCGGTAATAATCCGAAACCTGGCTGCCGATGTGCATCAGTTGATGTCCATAGGGCCCGGCGCAGGAACAGCCGGCCCGGGTTTGGATGCCGAAGAGGTCATTGATCAAGCGGGTAACGAACTTGGGATGCAGGATGCGGTCGCGGTGCCGGATATTGAAGGGCACGATGGGCACCTTTTTCGCGGGGTCCAGCGGTCCGTAAAAAATGATCCTCCCGTCACCGGCGAACGCCGCCATGAACCTTTCATAGAGGTGTTTTTCCAGCCGGTCGATCGTGGCCTGGCCCACCTTGTTTTTCAGCTGGAAGGCCAGCGCCACGCGCAGGGCCTGCATGATCCCCGGCGTGCCCGGTTTTTCCCGGCTTTCGATATCGGTGAAATACTCTTCCTTGCAGTTCGAAACAAAGCTCACAGTTCCGCCGGCGGAGATGGTGGGCGGCAGGTTTTTGGGGTAGATGCTCTCGTTGAAGATCAGCACTCCGCTGGTGCCGGGTCCACCCAGGAACTTGTGCGGGGAAAGGAAGATGGCGTCGAAACAGCTTTCCGGATCCCGGTTCATGTCTATCTCCACATAGGGAGCCGCAGCCGCGAAGTCGAAACAAGCCAGGGCGTTGTGCCGGTGGAGGATCCTGGCCACTTCATAGACCGGGGTTCTCAAGCCGGTAACGTTGGAGGCGGCGGAAAAAGAGCCGATCTTCAGCCTGCCTGCATAGCGGGGGTCGGACACCATTCTTTCCAGGGCGACCAGATCCAGCTCCGAATCCTGGTTCAAAGGTATCTCCACGCTCTCGCAGAGCGTCTGGCGCCACATGATCTCATTGGAATGGTGCTCGTAGGGGCCAACGAAGACGATGGGCTTGCTGTGGTGCATGAAGTCGTGCAGGGCCTGGTTGCAGTCGATCCCTGCGGGGTTGCGCAGCAGACAGCTTTTCAACACCTCGCCGATCCTTTCGCGGGTGGCCGGAGGCCAGTACACGCCCAGGATCTGCATCAGCTTGTTCACACCGCCGGTGCTGCCGGAGCCGGTGAAAACGATCTTGCCGCCGGGACCCGCGTTCACGCAGTCCTTGATGATCTTTTCAGCGTCATGCAGCAGCGCGGTCATCGTTTTTCCGGTGAAATCGTCCTCGGTGTGGGTGTTGGCATAATAGGCCAGAATCCTCTGCGTGGCACGCTCCACAGACTTCAGTCCGCGCCCGCTGGCTGTGTAGTCGGCATAGACCAGGGGCCTCTCGCCAAAAGGAGTGGGGATGGAAATGTACCGGCCGATGATGTCTTCTCGCAGCCAGTCCAAACTTCGGATCAGTTCATTCGCGTTAATCATGGTGTTCCCAAAATGGACAGACCGCCATTTTCGGCAAGAAATATTCTTTCCGCCGGAAAAATTGCCGGATCCAAACAGGTTAAAACCTTATCAGGCTTTGTCTTTGTCAGCGAACAGCAGCCGGTAGATGAATCCGCCGCCCAGGCCGCCAATGATCGGGAACACCCAAAACATCCACAGTTGCTGGATGAAGATGGGCCCGGCAAAGAAGGCCACGCCGGTGCTGCGGGCGGGATTCACGGAGGTGTTGGTTACCGGGATGGTGATCAGGTGGATCAAAGTTAGCGCCATGCCGATGGCGATCGGCGCCAAACCGGCCGGGGCGCGCTTGTCCGTGGCGCCCATGATCACCAGCAGGAACATTCCTGTCATCACCACTTCGGTTAGCAAGCCCGGGATCACCCGGTAATTTTCCGGTGAAGCGCTGCCCACGCCGTTGGCGGCAAAACCGCTGGCCGCGAGGTCAAAACCCCTCACGCCGCTGGCAATGATGTAGATCACCAGGCCGGCTATCATGGCTCCGGCCACCTGGGCGATGATGTAGGGGATCAGGTCCTTGGCCGGAAAACGGCCGCCGGCCCACAAGCCCAGAGAAACCGCGGGATTGAGGTGGCAGCCGGAAATATGGCCGATGGCGTAGGCCATGGTGAGCACCGTGAGGCCAAAGGCCACCGAAACCCCGGCCCGGCCAATGAACGCTCCCGCCAAAATGGCGGACCCGCATCCTCCCAGCACCAGCCAGAAAGTGCCAAAAAACTCTGCCCCCATGCGTCTTGCGATGTTTGGCATGATTCGCTCCTTGCTGTTGTTTTGCCACCGGGAACGCCCGCTCGGGTGAAAACCAAAAGTTAAGCCGCGGGGGGCATACTCCAGCGCGTTTACACCTTGCCCCGGTCGGTGTTTCAAGTCAAGCTTTTTCTCAGCTCAAGATCATTCCCGGGCTCCGGCGCAGGCCTTTTTCCAGCCTGGAATTCCCCATTTCCGAAATCCCCCGGTTGGATTATCCTGTCTTCATCATCACAGCCAAGGAGAGTCCAAACAATGAAACCCCGCCCCGAATTCAGCCACCCCGTGCATGAAGTGATCCAGAAACGCTGGAGTCCGCGTGCCTTTGCGGATAAGATGTTAACTGAAGAGCAGGCGCTCACTTTGTTTGAGGCCGCCCGCTGGGCCGCCTCCTGCTTCAACGAACAGCCCTGGCGCTTCATCTGGTCGCGCAAGGACGGCTCAGCCAGGTATGAACAGCTTGTTTCCTGCCTCAACGCAGGCAATCAGGCCTGGGCCGGCTCCGCGCCCCTGCTGATCCTGGCCCTGGCCAAAACCACCTTTTCCGCCAACGGCAAACCAAACCGCTGGGCCTGCCACGATCTGGGCCTGGCCATCGGCAACCTCACCACCCAGGCCAGCCTGATGGACTTCTATGTGCACAACATGGGCGGTTTTGACCGCCACAAAGCCTCTGAGATCTTCTCCCTGCCGGAGGATATCGAGCCCCTCACCATGATCGCCGTGGGCTGGCTGGGAGATCCTGACACCTTGTCGGCCAAGGATAAACAGAGCGAGTTGCAGGTCCAGACCCGAAAAAACCTGGCCGAGCTTTTCCTCTGACAACGGATACCATGGCGGACACCACTTAATCCCAAGGGAAAATCAGTCCCCTTCGCTCCTGGTTTACGCGAAGCGAGATAAAGCTTGACACGGCAGCGCTTTCTTGGCAGATAACCTTGAAGCCGAGTCAGATGAAAAAGGAAGTTCCAATGCCAGTTACAAAGATGCTTGTTTTTTTGACGTTGCTGCTGCTGGCCAGTCTCTGTGCCGCGCAGGAACAGCCGGATTTCACCTTTCAGCCCGGGCGCTACGGCACCCTGGGTTTTGGTTATGGCCTGCCCTACGGCGGGATCGGTTTCAGCGCGGACATGTATGTTTTTGACCAGCTGGCGCTTACTGTGGATGTGGGCACCTTTTTCTACGCCGCCGGTTACGAACTGGGTCTGAAATACCTGCACGGCAACGCCGGCAAACTCTGGCGGCCCCAGGTGATTCTGCTTTACGGGGTGAACGGCATCATACCCTACAACTTCGCGAACACCGAAGTGATCCAAACCGAGGTTTACAAAGGCTTCACGGCCTGCCTCGGATCACAGTTCATGTTTGGAAAACAGCGCCGGCACGGCCTGGACCTTGGCGCCACCTACGTGCTCAGCTCAGGTCTGTTCAAGCGCCTGGAAGAACTGGAGGGATACGAGTTCGAAGTCTCCAGCCGCCTGGGATTTTATCTGGGTTACCGCTACGCGTTCCAGTTCCTTTACTGAGCCGGCCCCTCTCAGGACCTTCCCAAACAAGCTCAGATAGGCTTGGTGAACCTCTCGAAATCACGCACTTCCGGCAGCAGTCCGGCCTCCACCGCGGCCTTCACCGTGCGGCAGGGCAGGTTTTGCGCCTCGATTTGCTCGCGGGTGATGGTTTTCAGTTGCACACCCAGTTTCTTCTGCATCGCGAACATCAGTTTGTTGTAAACGTTCGTCCAGGCCTGCGCGTTCTTGCCGGCGTTGTCGGGAAGCTGGTTGTAGAGGATCAGGTAATCCTTCAGGTCGCGCTGGTAAGCCGGGGATGGTTTGAGCGCGTAGATCGCTTTTTGCGCGCCGGCGAAACCTGGCTGGCCGGGATGGTTTTTGAAGGTGAACTGCTTGCGCACGTATATTTTACCGCCAGGTTTGCGGCGGTAATAGATCAGATTGTCCAGTTTACCCGTGAACTCGCCCAGCAGATTGGCTCTCGTGGCTTTCATAATTCTCTTTCTCCTTTGCTGCCAAATGATTTGTATGCCCGGGGGCATCTTCTTTTGCCTGCAGCGTATCCCAGATAAGATAATCAGCCTGCCCCTGATGTCAATACGGGATCAATACGGATTTCATCCGTAGTGATTAGCTGTTTGCCTCGGTCCCGCGCCAGCCGCGCGAGCCAGCATCAGCGGCCACGAGACCAGTCCCGCAGCAGTTCCGCGATAACTTCCGCGCGGGTGCCTTTGGCCACGCTGTGCAGGGTCAAACCCTTGTGCTGGTGGAGTTTCAGCAGGCGCAGACAGATCCGGGAGGCCCGGTTGCCGGCACAGAGCAGCTCCCGCCATTGCGCGGAGAATTCAGCCTTGTTCCAATAGAGGTTGATGATCTTGGCCAGTTCCTGCAGCCGCGCCACCTGCTCAAAACTGAGCGCGTCGGTCTGCAACACCTGCCAGGGCGGGTCTTTAAGCCAGAGGTATCCCCTCTGGGCGGCGATGTCGCGCATCGGCGTGTCGGGCAGGATTTTAAGCATTCCCAACTGAATTTCGGCCGGCAAGGTGGAGGCCAGTTCGTCCAGGGAATGCAGCACCGAGGGATAACTTTCCCCGGGCAATCCCACCAGCAGATCGGCGTGCACGCAGATCCGGGTGCGTTCGCGGAGGGCGTTGAGCGCGGCTTTCACCTTGCGCCAGTTGGAGTTGCGACCACAGGCCCGGGCCACGGCCGGGTTCACCGTTTGCACCCCCACCTCGAAGCGGATGCGGCCGGGCGGGGCTTTCTCCAGGATTAGCAGATCCTCTTCAGTAAGCAGATCGGGGTAGATCTCGAAGTGGAATTCGCAGGCCTCGCCTTGCCGGATGGCGTGATCCCAGATCAGCCGGGCGAGGCTGGGATGCGCGTTGAAGCTGCGGTCCACGAATTTCAAGGTGCGCGGTTTAAGCTCCAGCAGGCGGTCCAGTTCGGAATACAACTTGCGGCGATCCGAGGCCAGGGAGGGATCGAAACGCGCTTCATTACGGGTGTCCAAAGCCGACAGGCAGTAGGCACAGCGGAAAGGACAACCCCGCGAGCTTTCGTAATAGACCAGTTTGCCCTGCAGCGCGGCTTGGTCGGTTTTGTGGTAGGGAAAAGGCAGATCGCGCAAGGCCGGGGCCGGAGCTTCGTAAACCCCACCGGGCAGCTTGAATCCGGCTTCCGCCAGCACGCGAAACACGCCTTCACCCGGACCTTTCACCACAAAATCGCCCTCTGACAGGCCAAAAGCGCCGTCCAGCGCCTCGGGACCGCCCAGCACGATCTTCAGGCCAGGCTGCAGTTTTTTCAGTTCCGGAAGCAGCTGCCGCAGTTGACCGCTGTTCCAAACATAGGCAGAAAAGCAGGCCACATCCGGACGGTCACGGACGATCCGGGTCAGAATGTCGAAGAGCGGCTCGGCGAGGGTGAATTCCCTCAGGCTCAGCGAATAAGGTAGCCCGCGCAGACACCCGCGCAGATAATAGAGCGCCGGATTGCTCTGGTACCAGGCGCTGTTCAACCCGATCAGGCTGATCCGAAGCTTATTTCTGGCGGACAGGGACCCAGACCTCCAGCACGGAATCCGGCTGGCCCCAGCGAAAACGCCAGTCGTAGAGCTCAAAATCCAGGGTTCCGACCCGCTCGAGAGAGTTGGCCGGCAGCCACTCAGAATAGATCTTCCGGTAGGTTTGGTGCAAACAATCCAGCGCTCCGCGATGCTCGAAAACCGCGTAATCCTGCGCTGGGATCACCAGCGCTTCCATGCCCGCGGGGATGTCGTCGGCGTTGTCAACCTCCACCCCGGCCAGATAGGAAAAGCTGGCGCCGGCGGGATCGTCGCCCTCTTCAAAATAGCAGATCCCGTACGCGGTGCGGTCTGTAACGGTGTGGGGAATGCCGGCGCAGACCTTGTTGAAATCGTCCCAAAGCTGCGGAATTACGTTGTCTTGCATGCGCGTGCGGCACTTGAGGCCCACCACCGTGAAGGCTTCGCGGCTGACCAGTCTGGGTTCCATCTTATCTCCTTTTTGACAGGACCATGTGGATCACGGTCCCCACTTCAGGCTTCAATATTACAGCCGGGCCAGACTGTCAAGAGATTTGCGGC
Source organism: Candidatus Cloacimonadota bacterium (assembly GCA_020532085.1). Taxonomy (NCBI): domain Bacteria; kingdom Pseudomonadati; phylum Candidatus Cloacimonadota; species Candidatus Cloacimonadota bacterium. Next base: position 42,585 of record JAJBAV010000007.1, read on the forward strand.
GTCTGCTTTCATAGGGTTATGCGGACATTGAAGATACATGTTTTTGGCTCATGTTCAAATAGAGTGGGTGTGTATGAATGGCACATGGTGCCGTCATCCCAGCGTAGGCTGGGATCCAGAAAAGCCCCGTGGCGCAGGATTCCGATCCTGCGAAAAGCCAAAACGCAGCATTGGCATGCTGCGCTACGAACCCGACAAAAGACCTGGATTCCAGCCTGCGCTGGAATGACGGATAGGATACTAGAGTTTACCCACCATAAATGAACTTGAGCCATGTTTTCAGCCTGATCGTTCCTGCTTTGGCTCCCAATATCAATACGGTATCAATACGGAATCATTACGGATGAAATCCGTATTGATTCCGTATTGATACCGTATTGATATTGGGAGCGACCCTTGGTTAGTTAGGCTTTTTCCCAAGGTGGAGAGCCAGTATAAACGCAATTAATGGCATTGAGTAGAAAACCGCGGCTGGAGACCCCAAAATCAGTTCTGATGCAGATTGGAGTCTCAAGAAACTTGCGTTTGTCTGGCCTGAAATTGCACCGGCCTGGTATTGTTCCAAATGATTTAGCCCTTAGCAAGGGTACTGAATATCTTCAAGACTTTATCCAAGATGTTTGTATGGAGAAATAACTTGACAAAATTTTATGGGTTCAAGATAATCTCCTCAGCAGCTTGGCTTGCATAGATTGAAAAAAAATGCTGCCAGGTGTTCCCAAACAGCCTGAGCAAGAACGGTTGGGCTTTTCGCCAGCAGCTGGCACGCAAAGATATGAGAGGTGTACCATGCCTAAGAACCCAATCGCTTTTATTGCCTTGGCTGCACTTTTGTTGATGGGCATGTCCAGCTGCCTGACAGCACCAAGGGTGTTGTCAATGCCGGCATTCACCCCTGCGGGCGCCACCTATTATCTCCCGGTGGAAGTGACAATATCAGCTTCAATATGGGAGAAAAGCACCACCCATTATACATTGGATGGAAGCTATCCCAACTCCTCTTCAGCCGTCTATTCCGGCCCAATCTACATTGCTGAGACAACCACCCTTAAGGCAGTGGCTTGCAAGGATGGCTGGATGGACAGCGTGGCAGCCACAGCCGTTTACACCATAACCATCGAGCCCGCCCAGATGATCTACGTTCCTGGCGGCACCTTCACCATGGGCAGAACGACCGGCTCTGGTGAAAGTGACGAACTACCCGCGCACAGCGTTTCCCTGAGCCCCTTCCACATCGGAAAACACGAGGTCACACAGGCTGAATGGAAGGCGCTGATGCTCTCAATCCCCTATCAAAATTCGGGAATCAATGACAACTTTCCGGTTTGCAATGTCTCCTGGTATTCCATCCTCAAATACTGCAACCTGCGCAGCCTGGCAGAGGGGTTTGCACCGGTTTACAGCATTTCCGGCTCCACGAACCCCGCGTATTGGGGCAGCGTGCCCACCTCCAACAACGCCACCTGGAACGCCGCCATCTGCAAATGGAGCGCCAATGGATACAGGCTGCCAACTGAGGCGGAGTGGGAATACGCCGCCCGGGGCGCGACCAATGACCCGGATTATCTTTATTCCGGCAGCGATGACATCAATGCCGTGGCCTGGTATAAAGGCAACGCCGGAAGTGCATTGCCGGGTGGTGACACCAATCCGGATTATGGCGTCCATCCCGTTGGGACAAAGGCCCCCAATGGCCTCGGCATTTGCGACATGAGCGGCAACGCTTTGGAATGGTGCTGGGACTGGTATGGTTACGAATATTACAGCATAAGCCCCGGCAGCGATCCAACCGGTCCGAGCAACGGAAGTTACCGGTTGCTGCGCGGTGGCGTCTGGTACAACAATGCCAGCATCTGCCGGGTTGCCAAACGTCACGCCCATAATTCGTACATCAACAACCCTTTCTCCGACGGGTTTCGTCTCTGCAGGTCCACAGATTGATTTGTCTTTCGGCTGTTGTTCCTCCGTTTTGAGTAATGACGACGCAGCCAGGCTGTGGCGCAGCATTCCGATGCTGCGAAATGAACAAATGATCTTTATTATGGCAGAGTCGCATGATCGGCATCAGGCGCTACGGACGAATACCACGCGTGGCGCAGCATTCCGATGCCGCGAAACTTTGGTCCTGATTTGTCCACGGAAAACGCGCATGGTCGGCATCAGGCGCAACGCTGACAATTCCTCCAGATAACCGGGGGAGTTCGAAAACGGCAGATTTAGCTTGACAAGGCCCTGCCCGCGGAATAATTTGCCGGCATTAGCATAAAGAGGTTTGCAGCATGGAACTCAGGCTTGAGCAGCTTCAATTTCCCCCAAACGCCAACGTCATACTGGGTCAGAGCCACTTCATCAAGACCGTGGAGGACCTCTACGAAGCTTTGGTGAACAGCGTGCCCGGCATCAAATTCGGCCTGGCCTTCTGCGAGGCCTCCGGTCCCTGCCTGGTGCGCAAAGAAGGCACGGACAACGAACTGATCGAATGCGCGGTGGCCAACATGCTGCGTCTGGGCGCGGGGCACAGCTTCCTGATCGTGCTGCGCGATTCCTTTCCCCTCAACGTTTTGCCCGCCGTGAAAGCCTGCCGCGAGGTGGTGGGTATTTTCTGCGCCACGGCCAATCCGGTGCAGGTGGTGCTGGCCCACAGCGAGCAAGGCAACGGCATTCTGGGCGTGATCGACGGTTCCGCGCCGCTGGGCATTGAGCTGGACACAGACATCACCCACCGCAAGAAATTCCTGCGGGACATCGGCTACAAGCGCTGAATGCTGTACCGCGCCTTCATCGCCCTGGAAGTTCCGGCCGCGCCGCGCGCCTGCCTGGCCGAAAAGCTGCGCTGGCTGCGGGCCACCCCCGGAGTGAACTGGGTGAAGGAAGACAATCTGCACCTTACCCTGCTCTTCCTGGGTGACGTGGACAGTACCCGGATCCCTGATCTGGCAAAGATCCTGTCCGAAGCGGCCGGACGCAGCGCCCCGTTCGAACTGGCATTGAAAGGCCTGGAACTTTTTCCCTGGAAGGCCCCGCGGCTGGTCTGGGCAAGTTCGGAAGCGCGGGACGACTCCCTGACCCGCTGGCACAAACAGCTGCTGAGCGCGATCCGCGCCGAAGGTTTTGAGCCGGACGCCAAACCGCTGAAGCTGCACATCACTCTGGGCCGGATCAAAGCCGCCCTGCCGCCTGCGCTGGAGCGGGAGATTTTAGCCAGCGAAGTGGAGCGCGGCGGCTTCCCTTACGACAGCGTAACTCTTTACCGCAGCGTGCTCAAGCCCGAGGGACCCAACTATCACAGTTTGTCACAATACCTATTAAGATAAAACAAAAGGATGTAAACATGCAGGACAAAAACAAAGAGACCGCCCTCAAATCCGCGATCTCGCAACTCGAGAAGAAATACGGCGTGGGCACCCTGATGCGCCTGGGCGACAAACCGCTGCAGATAGTGGATGTGATCCCCACCGGCGCTTTCAATCTGGACCTCGCCCTCGGCATCGGCGGCATCCCGCGCGGCCGCATCACCGAGATCTACGGCGCCGAGGCCAGCGGCAAGACCACCCTCGCGCTGCACATCGCGGCGGAAGCGCAGAAACTGGACGGCGTGGTGGCCTTCATCGATGCCGAACACGCCCTGGACACAGCCTACGCCAAAAGGCTGGGCGTGCAGACCGAGGAACTGCTGCTTTCGCAGCCGGATGGCGGAGAACAGGCTTTGGAAATTTGCGAAACCCTGGTGCGCAGTTCAGCCGTGGACCTGGTGATCGTGGACAGCGTGGCGGCTTTGGTGCCCAAACAGGAGATCGAAGGCGACATGGGCGACAGCCACGTGGGCCTGCAGGCCCGCCTGATGAGCCAGGCGCTGCGCAAACTCACGGCGATCGTCTCCAAATCCAACACCGCGGTGATCTTCATCAACCAGACCCGCATGAAGATAGGCGTTACGGCCTACATGAACCCGGAAACCACCTCCGGCGGCGTGGCATTGAAGTTCTACTCCTCCGTGCGACTGGAAGTGCGTTTCGCCGGAGCGATCAAGACCGGCGGCGCCGAAACCGAGGTGATCGGGGCCAAGACCCGCGTGAAGATCGTGAAAAACAAGCTCGCCCCGCCCTTCAAGACAGTGGTTTTCCCCATCATCTTCGGCGAGGGGATCTCTGAACTGGACATCATCCTGGATATGGCCGTGGATGCCAGCATCATCAAAAAGAGCGGCTCCTGGTTCGCCTACAAGGATGTGAAGCTGGGCCAGGGCGCGGAAAAGACCAAACAATATTTGAAGGAAACCCCCGAACTGCTGGCCGAGATCGAGGCCGCAGTGAAACAGAGCATCAATCCGGACAAGCTTTTCGACAAAGCGAATGAAGCTGAGGACAGTTCCGAAGAATAGATACACGGTACGCGTCGAACTGGACGGAATTTGCAGGGGCACCCTGCCGACGAGGGTGCTCCTGCCGCTTTGGCCGGACAACTTCGAGGGCGAGATCGCGGCGGGCGAAGCCACCGAGCTGCTCGCCACGCTCGAAAAGCAGGCTTTTTCCACCCTGCTGGACTATCTGGCCAAGGCCGAGCACAGTGAATTTCAGTGCCGCAACCTGCTGAAAAGGAAAGAGTTCGAACCCCGGATCATTGAACTCGCGCTCAAGCGCTGCCGGGAGCAGAACTTTCTGAACGACGGGCGTTTCGCGGAGGTGCTGATCCGCTCCTACATCACGCGCAAAGCCAGCAAACGCGCCATCATCGCCAAGCTGCGCGAACAGCGCGTTCCCGGGGAACTTTGGTCAGACCTTCTGGACGAACTCTACCCCCGCGAGCAGGCCGGCGAAAACATCTCCGAACTGCTGGCCAAATACTGCGTCACACATCGCGGCCTGCCCCGCCAGAAGCTGAGGGAAAAAGCCTTCGGCTACCTCTTCCGCAAGGGTTTTGAGCTCGCGGACATCCAAAGCGCCTGGGAGGAGCTGGCTTAGGTTCTGTAAAAGGCCTGGCGTCAGGCCTGCTGTTCCAGCGCTTCCGCCAAACCACCCAGGCCGAGGCCAAATCCGAAGATGATGACGGCCATCAGGATGAAGGAAATCACAAACATCAGCAGATAGGCGCGGGCAAAATTGCGCCGGTTGGGGTTTTCGCCGGTGCTGGCGGCCCAGACGATGAGCAGGATGATGTTCACGATGGGGATGTACATCAGCAGCAGGGTGCCGATCCAGCTTCCAGTGCTCATCACCGGGGCGACGTCGGTTTGGGGACGGTAATTTTGTTGCGGGTACTGTTCCATGTTTCACTCCTTATACTGTAAGTTTAAGCCTTTCCGCCACAATGTCACGCGGAAATTTCCACCCCAATCCGGGCGCAGTGTTTGAAGACGGGACACTCGGAACAGCGGGGTTTACGGGGCGCGCAGAGGTTTTGGCCGAAGGCCACCACATGGGAATTGTAGGTGAGCCAGTATTTTTCCGGCAATACCGCGCGCAGGGCCATTTCAGTTTCGAAGGGGGATTTGGTGCTCACGTAGCCCCAGCGGTTGCTGATCCTGTGCACATGCACATCCACGCAGATGGCGGGCAGGGAGAAAGCCACCGCGCGCACGAGATTGGCGGTTTTGCGTCCCACCCCGGGCAGCTCGAGCAGTTCGTCAATTTCGGAGGGGACGATTCCGCTGAAGCGTTCTTTCAGCACGGCGGGAAGCTGTTTGAGGTGTTTGGTCTTCTCGTTGTGGAAACCCACCTGGTGGATGAGGGAGTTGAGCCTGGCCGCGCTGATCCTCTCCAGGTCGTCGGGACCGCTTACTTCCGCGAACAGGGCCGCGGAGGCTTTGGCGGTGGTCTCGTCCTTGGTGCGGGCGCTGAGGATGGTGGCCACCAGAACCTTGAAGGGGTCTTTGGTCTGCACCTGGATGAGGTCCACGATGGGGGTTTTCACCCGGTCGAAGTGTTCGGAGAGAGCTTTCATCACGGCGTCGATATTGAATCTGGGCATGGTCTTTCCTTTGCGCGGCAGGCTTGGCAAAGCGGCCGCAAAAATATATGTTGCAGAATTTCCCGGAGCGCCGAATCTGTCAATCAGAAGGAGTTAAGCATGTGCGGAAGATTTGCCCAGGTGATCAAACACGACCGGCTGCAAAAGCTGGCCAAGGAACTGAAGCTCACGCGGATGGCGGAGCAGGAGGAGCTGAATTTCAACGTGGCGCCCACCCAGACGGTGATGGCCGTGCTGAGCCAGGAAGCGGGCCGCTATCCGGGTTATTTTCGCTGGGGCCTGGTGCCCTCCTGGAGCCGGGAACTGCCAGGCTTTGCCCTGATCAACGCCCGGGCCGACACCATCACCTCCAAACCCTCGTTCCGCGGCGGCTTGCAGCGCCGGCGCTGCCTCGTTCCGGCCAATGGTTTTTACGAATGGCGCGTCAGCGACAAACAGCCCTTTTTCATCCACGCCGCAAACGACGATCTGATCTGGATGGCAGGCATCTACGACGCCTGGAGCGGTCCGGACGGCAGCTACGTTCCCTCCCTGGCCATCATCACCACGGACGCCAATGCCGCCATGGCCCCCATCCATCACAGGATGCCCGTGCTGCTCTTCGGAGAGGACCGGCTGGCCTGGCTGGACCACGTACAGAACGACGCGCTGGATTTCGTGCCGCTGCTCAAACCAGCTCAGGAAGGTGAACTGGCCCTGCGTCCGGTGAGCAGGTTTGTGAACAAGGTGGGCAACAACTCTGAGGAGTGCTGGGCTCCGTTTAAAGCTTAGAAAAAGCGGATCAGGATGTAGGCGGTGCTGATCAGCAGCGAGACGAGGGTAAAGACCACGCTGATCTTGGTGAAATCCCAAAACGAGATATGAAAATCGTTCTGCTTGGCGATGCCCACGGCCACGATGTTGGCGGAAGCGCCGATCAGGGTGCCGTTTCCGCCGAGGCAGGTTCCCAATGCAAGCGACCACCAGATGGGATCCATCAGTCCGGCGTTGTTTATCACCTGGCTGATGTGCTTGAGAACCGGGATCATGGTGGCCACGAAGGGCACGTTGTCCACGAAGGCGGAAAACACTCCGGACAGCCATAAAATAGCCATCGAGGTGGAGCGGGGATTTCCGCCTGTGGCGCCGATCACCTTTTGGGCCAGCAGGTTGATGAAGCCGGTCTTGACCAGGCCTTCTACGATCACAAAGAGCCCGATGAAGAAAAAGAGGGTCACCCAGTCGATGTCTTTGGCCATCACGGGCTCCATCTTTTTGCGGTTGCTCACGATCATCAGGATCAGCCCCGCGGTCATGGATATGCTGGCTGTGCCAATGTGCAGATATCCGTCCAGGGCCAGGGCCAACAGCATCAAACCCAGCACGGTAAGGGAGATGGTCAGCATCCGCTTGTCCGTGATGAGTTTTTCCTCCTTGTAACTCATCAGCTTGGCCCGGTTGGTGAGGCTTACCTGGAGCTGTTTGCGGTAAAAAAGGAAGATCAGGCCAAGGCTGGCCAGCACGGAAACGATGGCCGCCGGGGCCAGGTTGATCACAAAATCCAGAAAGGTCTTGCCGATGGCGCTGCCCAGGATCACATTGGGCGGATCACCCACCATGGTGGCGGCACCGCCCATGTTCGCGGCCACGGCCATGGTGATGATGTAGGGCACGGGGGTGGTTTTCAGTTCATGGCAGATCAGCATCACCACCGGCACCAGGATCATCACGGCGGTCACGCTGTCCAGAAAGGCCGCGAAAAAGGCGGTGATGGCGTACATCAGCATCATGATGGCCAAAGGATTTCCGCGCACCAGTTTGGCCGTTTTGATGGCCACATACATGAACACACCAGTTTTTTTGAGCACGGAGATCACCAGCATCATCCCGATCAGGAAGAAAATGACGTTCCAGTCCACGGCCAGAAAGGCCTCGCCCTGGGTGATGATCCCTGTGATAACCAGCAAAAAGCCTCCGATCAACGAGGCCAGCATCTTGTTGATCCATTCGGTGATAATGAATACGTAGGCCGCGGCAAAGACCAGCAGCGCAATGAACATGGTGAGGGCAGGGCTCATGCTTTGATCACCTTCCTGAAGATGTCCATGGCTGTCACCACACCCACCAGTTTGCCTTTCTCCACCACGCAGAAGTATCTGCGGCCTTCCTTGATCATGTGGTAAACCGCTTCCACGATGGAGTCGTCGGGATCCAAAACCTTGCGGTCCTTGTGCATGATTTCGCCGGCCCGGATCTCCTCTTCCTTTTCAAAGAGGTTTTCCAGCGGCTCGTAAGATTTCAGGAATTTCAGGTCTCCCATGCGCATCAGATAGTCCGGCACCCCCACCTTGAGGATGTCCAGGATGTTCAGCTCGCCCAGGTATCTGCCGTCTGTGGCGGTCACCGGCAGCAGCGAGACCTTATGTTCGTTGATGAGGCTGTCCACCAGGCTTAGTGTATCTTCCGGCCCCACGCAGACAGGGTTTGCCACCATGATGTCGGCGATGGTAACATCTGATCCCACCTCGATATTCGCCTGCCTCAGCCAGTGGATCACGCCATGCCCGTCGTGCAGGTCATGCAGGCCGCACATGGCCTCTTCGTCCTGGGAAAGTTTCAGCAGGGCGGCCACGATGTTCAGATAGACCTTGGAGGAGGATTTGTCCGTGAAAATGAGCACCACCCAGTGCACCCTGATGCCGTTGTAGTCCAAAGGGTTTTGCAGAAAAGTCATGCCGATGAGGGTGTCCGCGAGGCCCTCCACCCGCACGTGGGGGATGGCGATCCCGGTGGGATAAACCATAGGGGCTTCCTGCTCGCGTTCCAAAATGGCGTCCAGCATGGGTTGGCCGCACTTCGGGGTGTGGTGATGCCGCTGGGCGCAGATCCTCTGGATGATCTCCAGATAGACCTGCTCCCGGGGCAGGATGCGCTGCTCGAAAGCTATCGCCCGGGCGTCCAGAAAATCCGCTAATAACATCTGTTTACCTCTGCAAGGTGAAGTTTTGCGGGCAGTTTCTGCCGTGGGCGATTCCGGTCAATGTTTTTTATGTTTTACCGGGTGGGTTTTCCTCAGCCTGATGATGTTTGATGACCTTGCCGACCGCCAAATAAACCGTGTTTTCCGCCACGTTGGTGGAAAGATCGGCGATGCGCTCCAGGTTTTTGGCCACGCGCAGCAGATGCAGGCAGGATTCCGTGAGCGGGGTGTCATGTTTGATCAGTTCCACCAGCCGGTGATAGACCAAGCGGTTGAGTTCATCCACCTTGTCGTCGGCATCACAAACAGCCCGGGAGGCCTCCACGTTTTCCGCGGCAAAGGCGTCCAGACTGTTTTTCAGCATGGCAAAGGCGGCATCTCTCATCTGCGCCAGTTCCGAGACCTGGGATACCACCGCTTTGCCGGCCAGATGTTCAGCGCTTTCGGCGATGTTCACGGCCTGATCGCCGAGCCGCTCCAAATCATTGTTGATCTTGAGGATCATCACGATCTTGCGCAGGTCCTTGGCTTCCGGCTGGTAGAGGGCGATGGCGGCGATGCATTTGTTTTCGATCTCCAGTTCGAGTTGGTTGACCCGGTCCTCATACTCGTTCACGATCCTCAAAAGCCCGTTCTGGCGGGAGTACAGGCCGTCCGCTGCCAGGGCGGCCATTTTTTCCACGAGGCCGGCTTCGGTGAGCAGCATTTGCTTCAATTCCAATATTTTGCTTTCTAACATTGATCCTCCCAGATCAACCAAAAACGCCGGTGAGATAGGCTTCGGTGCGTTTGTCCGCGGGTACGGTGAAAACTTGCTCGGTGGAACCGAACTCCACCAGTTCGCCCAAATACATGAAAGCGGTCTGATCAGAGATCCGGCCCGCCTGGGCAACGTTGTGGGTGACGATGAGGATGGTGACGTTGCGCTTGAGTTCCAGGCACAGTTCCTCAATTTTGGCAGTGGATTGGGGGTCCAGCGCCGAAGTGGGTTCATCCAGCATCAGCACGTCGGGACGGTTGGCCAGCGCCCGCGCGATGCACAGCCTTTGCTGTTGCCCGCCGGAGAGGCACATGGCGGAGCAGGCAAGCCGGTCTTTCACTTCATCCCAAAGCCAGGCCGCTTTCAGGCTTTCCTCCACCCTGTCGCCAATTTCGCTTTTGCTGAAGCCACCCTGGATCTGCAGCCCAAAGGCGACGTTGTTGAAAATGCTTTTGGGGAAGGGGTTCGGTTTTTGGAAAACCATGCCAATGCGGGAGCGGAGCCGGGAAACATCGGCCCGGGGCGCGTAGATGTCCTGGGTTCCAAGCATCGCCGTGCCTTCAATGCGGGTGTTCGGGATAAGGTCGTTCATGCGGTTGAAGCAGCGCAGCAGAGTGGATTTTCCGCAGCCCGAAGGCCCGATCATGGCTGTCACCTGTTTGGCGTGAACCGGAAGATTCACATCATGCAGAACGTGGTTTTTTCCGAACCAAAGATTGAGGCCCGAGGTCTGTAATTGTAGATCTACCATTGTCTTTTTCTCCTGATGGAAGCGCGGATGAAGATGGCCACGGCGCTTACGGCGATCACCAGCAAAAGCAACACCAACGCGGTCCCGTAAGCTATCGGGACCTGCTGCGCGGGGTGGGTGCCCTCGGTCATGAGCGCGTAGATGTGGTAAGGCAGGGCCATCACCTCATCGGAAAGGCCCCGCGGCAACTGCCGGGAATAAAAAGTGGCCGCGGTGAACATGATCGGCGCGGTTTCTCCGGCCACGCGGCCGATGCTGATGATGGCGCCTGTAAGGATGTTTGGCAGCGCGGTGGGCAAAAGCACGCGCGAGATCGTCTGCCGGGTGGTGGCGCCCAAGGCCAGCGAGGCTTCGCGGAAATCAGCAGGCACGCCGCGCAGGGCCTGTTCCGTGTTGTTGATGATCACCGGCAGGGCCAGGATCGCCAGGGTGAGCCCGCCGGAAAGCAGCGAAATGTCGAAACCCAGCAGATTGGCGAACACGGCCATGCCGAACAGCCCGAAAATGATGGAAGGCGTTCCGGCCAGGGTGTTGATGGCCACACGCAAAATGCTCACCAACCAGACCGGTCTGCCGTAATTGGTTAACCACACGGCTGTGAAGATTCCCAGGGGCAATGCCACCAGCATCGCCAGCGCTGTGAGCAGAAAAGTTCCCACCAGGGCTGGATAGATGCCGCCAGCCCGCATGGCGTCGCGGGGAGCGGTGAAGATGAATTCCCAGCTCAGCACCCTGGCGCCCTGGGAGAACATGCGGGCCAGAAACAAGGCCAGAAACACGGCCGTGAGCCCCAGCATCAGCGCCATGATGCCGGTGGCCAGGCTGTTCATCAGTTTGCGGCGGTTCATCTTCCGCCCCTTTTCATCAGCAGGGTTTCCGTGATCAGGTTCGAAACGAAGGTGATCAGGAAAAGGATGATGGCCAGGGCGAAAAGTGACTGGTAATGCAGGTCGCCCATCACGGTTTCGCCCATCTCCGCGGCGATGGTGGAGGTGAGGGGACGCGCCGGATCGAAGATGGAACCGGGGATGCGGGCAGCTCCACCCGCCACCATCAGCACCACCATGGTTTCGCCGATGGCGCGCCCGAAACCCATCAGCACACTTCCAGCCAGGCCGTTTTTAGCGGCGGGCACCACGGCTTTGAAGATGGTTTCGGCGCGGGTGGCGCCCAGGGCCAGAGAGGCTTCCCGCAGGTTTTTGGGAACGCTGGAAAGCGCGTCCTCACCCATGCTGCAGATCACCGGCACGATCATCACGCCCAGGATCAGTGAGGCCGTGAACACATTCAAACCGGTGTCCAGGCCAAACCACTGCCGCACCAGCGGGGCGAGGAAGGCCATGCCGAAAAGGCCGTAAACCACAGAGGGGATCCCGGCCAAAAGTTCGATCACAGGCTTGGCGATCTCGCGCAGACGCGGTCCGGCAATTTCGGAGAGGAAGATCGCCGCCCCCAATCCCAGCGGGATGGCGATGATCAGGGCGCCCAGGGTTACGATCAGCGATCCGGCGATCAGCGCCAGGGATCCAAACTCCGGTTGCGCGTGGGTGGGATACCAGTTGTTGGTGCCCAGAAACTCTTTCAGGCCAACGCTTTCAAACAGCGGCAAGCCTTCCCGGAAGATCCCGAAGATGATCCCCAGCAAACAGGCCACTGTGAACAGCGCCGCGGTGTAGGTTAGCGCCTGGAAGCTCCTTTCCTTAAAGTTTTTCATCATTTCCTGCCTCAAACGGGGAGCCGCAGCTCCCCTGTGAATGGAGGTTTTGTGGTGGCCGCATCAGGCTATTTGAGAGCGATGAAACCCTGCTCCACCACGATTTTTTGTCCTTCGGCGGACTGGATGAAGGCGATGTAGCTGCTCACGTCACCTTTCGCCTTGCCGTTCGTGTACATGTAGAGTTTGCGTGAGAGCGGGTAGGAGCCGTCCTGAACGGTTTTGGTGGTGGGGGTCACTCCGTTGACCTTCACAGTTCTGATCTGGCCGGTGAGGTAGCCCAGGCCTATGTAGCCGATCCCGCCCGGAGTGCTGCCCACGGTGGTGGCCACGGCGTTGTTGGAGGCCAGCAGTTGCGCGCTGGAAACCACCTTGTTGCCGCCGAGGGCTTTTTCGTTGAAAACCTCGAAAGTGCCGGAAGCCACGTCGCGTGAGATCACCACGATCGGCAGGCTGGCTCCTCCAACTTCTTTCCAGTTCTTGATCTTGCCGGTGTAGATGTCCCGGATCTGGGCGATGCTGAGATTCGCCACGGAGTTGTTGGCATGCACCACGATGGCGATGCCGTCCAGGGCAATGGCGTAAGGGGTGGGGTTGATGCCTTTGGATTTGGCCTGGGAAATTTCCTTGGCCTTCATGGTGCGGCTGGAATTGGCGATCTGCGCGGTCCCGTTTTGCAGCGCGGCGACACCCACTCCGGAGCCACCGCCGCGGATGGAGATGTTCACGTCCGGATGCTTGTCCATAAAGGCTTCCGCGGTGGCCTGGGCGATCGGCAGCACCGTGGTGGAGCCGGAACAGGTGAGCCTGCGGGGCTTGGCAAAGGCTGAAGATATGGCCAGAAGCAGGATCAGGGCAATGATCAGATGTCTATGTTTCATTATTGGTTCTCCTTAATTGACTGCGGCGGCGAAGCGCCATTTAAGCTGGAGCATGACGGTGTCCGTGTCCTTCTTGCCGTTGGCGTAGTCGGAGCCGGAAACGCTTTCATCGTAATCTTTTTTCACATAGTTCAGCTGGGCCTGCAGGGCGGGATTGCCGCTTTCGTCGGCCATGAAGTTGTAGTTCAGACCGCCGGTCCAGGCGTTCAGCAGGTTTTTCTTCTTGTTGTCCGGAAGTTTGGTTTCGTCCCAGCGTTCATAGCGACCGGTTAGTTCGATGTCCTCCCCGATCAGGCTTTTCAGCTTCAGGGTGGGAAACACGCTGAGGCAGGTTGCCGAGTAATCCTTGGCGCTGAAAGCGGGCGCGTGGCTTACATCCTTGTATAAATACTCGGCCCAGACGTCCAGCGGACCGAAAGCCGCGCGCAAAATTCCATCCGCGAGCAGCTGGGTGTTGTAGGCGGAATTTTGGGTGGCGTCAGCCAGCTTGAGCATTCTCTCGCTGCCGTTGGTCATCACCGATCCCCCCAAAGTGAGGCCGGCAATGGGGGTCAGGCGCAGGTTGGCCAGGAAGGCTGGGTCGATGTTGTCTTTGAGGTTGGCGCCGTAGTTTTTGTAGCCCTCGCCGTTGTACATGCCCAGTTGGTATTCGCCCCAGCCGGCGGGCAGGAAACCGTTCAGCGAGATTCCGTAATCCGCGGAATTGGCCAGCTTGTACTCATCCGAGGGCGCTTTGCCGATCAGGCTGTAGTTCCAGTCGTAGATGCTGCCAAAATAAACTTTTTGCAGGCCCACGCTGGTGGTCAGGTCCGGGATGGGGATAAGTTTGGAAAAATCCACATAGGCATATTTTAACTTCAACCCGGCTCCGTCCTTGAGCAGGTCCGTGCTGAAAATGTCCACCGTGAAGCGGCCTTTCACGCTTTCGCTGAATTTGGCTTCCAGGCCCACGTAGCCGCGCTCCAACGCAAAGAGGTTTTTGGTGATGCCGGGCCCGTAGGCCGTAAGCGAAGTATCGGCTGGCACCTGACCTTGTTCCAGGGTCCAGCGGTTCCACATTTCCCCGCTGATCTTAAGCTCCTGAGCGCCCAGCAGCGCCGGCAGCAGAGATATTCCCACCAGGGTGGCGAGAAGCATTATTTTCATCTTTTACTCCTTTTGAAGTTCTGCCCCTATCATACCGGGGGAATGTTAAGATTTTATATGGATGAGGTTAAGATTTGTTAACTCTTATGGTGAAATCCCATCTGGCTCCAAATATCAATACGGTATCAATACGGAATCAATACGGATGAAATCCGTATTGATTCCGTATTGATACCGTATTGATATTGGGAGCGGCCTGGGTTGGGGTTATGGGCGCAAACGGCGCAAAGCCTTACCGCGCAGCTGTTTGACCCGTTCCACAGAAATACCCAGCTGGATGGCCACCTCTTTCAGGGTCAGACCCTGGTTGATGGAAAGATGCAACGCTCCTTGTTCCAGGACGGGCATGGAGGCGGGAAAACAGATCGCGGGCTCAAGCCGCGGCTCGGTCTGTGTATCCGGTGCGGCCAGGTCCCTCTCTCCCAGCGGTTCCGTATTGCTCGTGACCGCCTTTTCGCTGTCCAGCGCGGCCAGCAGCCTTTTCCTGATCCAGTGGACGGCGTAGGTGCCGAACTGCGTTCCCCGTCCGGGGTCAAAGCGTTCAGCTGCCTCCAGTAATCCCAGCAGGGCTTCCTGACGCAGGTCTTCCAGCGGCAAACCGCGGTTTTGGCAGCCTCTGGCAAAGCTGTAGGCCAGGCCGATGTGCGCGTTTACCAGGCGGTCCCGGTCCGCGTGGAGGCCGGCACAGGATCCCGTCGCGTCAGTTCGGTTGGTCTGCTTCATTGTGTCGCTCCGCCAGTGGCGGAATGCTGATCCTGAAAGTGGTGCCCCGGCCTGTTTCGCTGTTCACGGTGATCTCGCCCTGATGCAGCAGAACGATGTGCTTGACGATGGCCAGGCCGAGTCCGGTGCCGCTGAGGCCGCGGTTGCGGCTGGGATCGGCCACGTAGAAACGCTCAAAGATCCTGTCCAGATGCTCAGCCTGGATGCCCCGGCCGGTATCGGAGACGGTGAAGACGGTGGTGGCGCCCTCTTTGCCGCCACGGATGCTGATTCCGCCGGTATCCGTGTAGCGGAGGGAGTTTTGCGCCAGATTGATGAAGATCTGTTCGAAGCGGAAAGGATCGCAAACCATCCGTTCCAGCCCGTCCTCGAGTTCCACGCTCAGGCTCAGTCCCTTGGCCTGAATGTCGGGCTCCAGGATCAGGCTGAGATTGGCAAAGAAAGGCCCCAGCTCGATCTCCCGCGCTTCCAGGCGGGAAGTGCTTTCCAGCCGGATCAGCTGTTCGAGGTCCTGGATGAGGTGGATAAGGCGGTTGGTGTGGCTCAGGATTATTTTCTGATGCCGGTTGTGGTTCTGCCCGGGTGTTTCCTGCATCGCCTCCGTGAAGCCTTTGATCGCCGTGAGCGGGGTCCGCAGTTCGTGGGCGAGGTTCACGATGAAGTCCTTCTTCATCCGGGCTGTTTTTTCCATGGCGTCAATGTTGTGCAGGATAAAAACATAGCGCCGGTTACTAACGCTGTGGCTGCTGGAGAGGATATAATCGTGGCCGGCGATGCTGAGGGAGAGGGGAAGCTGATCCCGCGCGGTTGGGGAACTCAAGATGGCTTCCAGCAGCTCCGGATCGCGGATGATCTCGCGGAAAGGCTGTTCGCGCGAGGGATCGAAGGCGGGAAACAGCTTTTTAAACGGCGCGTTCGCCCACAGCACCTTGCCCGCGTCATCCTGCGACCAAAGCGGGTCTTCCAGCGTGTTCAGCAGCAGGCGCAATTCCGCGCGGTGCACGGCCAGATGCCCGATCGCCCTGTCGAAGGAGGCCAGCGCCTGGTTAAGTTTTTGCGCCATGGTGTGCAATTCAGCTGTTCTGAGCTCTCCAAACCTGAGCTTGCGGTCCTGCGGACTGAGCTCTTCCGCGCGGTTCCGCAGTTGCCGCAAATCCCGGCTCAGCCAGGTGTGGACGAGGAACAAGGCAAGGCCGGTGACCACCGCGGAGACCGATACCAGCAGCCAGGGCCCGGCATTCAGCCAGGCCAGGACCACGTTCGCCGTCAGGATCAGGCCTCCGGCCAGCAGCAGCATAGTTCTAAGGCTTGTTTTTTTCATCGTTGTCGCTGGTTTGGTCGGGTTCGAACTTATAGCCGAGGCCGCGCATGTTTTTCACCATGTAGGCCTGGTCACCCAGTTTCTCGCGCAGATTGCGGATGTGAACGTCCACCGTGCGCTCGAGCACGATCTTGTCGTTGCCCCAGAGATGATCGAGGATCTGGCCGCGTTTGAATACCCAGCCCGGCCGGCGGGTGAGCAACTGCAGGATCTTGAATTCCGTGAGGGTGAGGTCCACCCTCCGGCCGCGGATCCAGGCTTCGTAGCGGTTGAAATCCAGCCGGAAATCGCTGTTGATGTTGAGCACGTTGCGCGCGCTTTCCCAGCCGCTGCGGCGCAGGACGGCCTTCACCCTGGCCATAAGTTCTTTGCTGTCAAAGGGTTTGGTGATGTAATCGTCCGCCCCGAATTCCAGGCCCCGCACCCTGTCCTCGATGTCACTGCGCGCGGTGAGCATCACGATGGGAATTTTTTCCCAGGCGGGATTGCTCTTGATGCGGCGGCAGGCTTCCAAACCATCCAGGTCCGGCAGCATCAGGTCCAGCAGGATCAGTTCCGGCAATTCCTGACGCAATCTGTCCAAAAGGTCTTGCGCCCGGGTGAATCCCCGGGTCGTGTATCCCGCTGTTTCCAGCTTCAGCCGGACCAGTTCCAGGATGTCGGCCTCGTCTTCCGTGACAAATATCTGTTTGCTCATGGGCATGCTTTCCTGAGGCCAGCTTTGGCGGAAAGTGTTTTCTGGCAAGGAAAAACGCCATTTTTTCGGTTAATTTTTCTTAACCGGGACGCAAAGCGTTTAGGCGCCTGAAATTGGCGGATGCCGCAGAGGCCATCACACAGCGGCAACAAACCGATTCATAAAGCGAGCTCTCAAACAGAGGTTTACGCTTAATGCGATGAAAACAAACAGCCGGAGCAGAGGCCCGGCTGCTTTGATCTGGTTAAGAGAAAATCTAGTTCACGGCCACCCGGAGGGCGTTGAGGCGGACGTTGTGGCCACCGCTGACCTTCACGTAGCCGTTGTTTTTGGTGCTGATGTCCGAGATGCGGGCCTTGATCCACCAGCCGCCGCTGGTTTCAGCCAGGTTTTGGGGCGCGCGGTAATAGCCGGCGGAGTCGGTGAGCTGGAGAAAGAAAACCTCTGTGTCCAAAGTGATGTCGCTGCTTTTGGCGATGCGGGTTTTGGAGTAGTGGCTGGTCCAGATCTGCTGGCTGTCGAGCAGCCTCAGGAAGCGGCCCTGGTTGTTGTGGTCGGGGGTGGGCAGGGCTTGCATCCGGCCCAGGGAAGCGTAAACGAAAGGTTGCGTGGCCAAAGGCTGTTCCATCACCAAAAATTCGTCCACCCGCACAAAATGCGCGTCCGTGCCGGCATCCGGAACTTGGGAACTGCTGGCCGGCTGAGCCACCACGGCGGGATTGGGCAGAGCGGAATTGAGCCAGGAATTCGGGCTGCAGGCCGAGACCGCCAGGGCCGCGGCGATCGCGATCAGGACGGCCATAGTTCTGTTCAGCAATTGTTTGGTCATTTTTTCACCTCCCTCGGAGGATGGTCTTGTCTTTGATAATATAACCCAGCCCGGCCGGAAATCCTGCGCCAAATTTGGAACTGGTTAGTTGCCAAGTCCCAGCCGCTGCTGCTGGTAGTTCTTGTTCTGGATGTTGCGCCACCATCCTTCATGCTCCAGATACCAAAGCACGGTTTTCCGGATGCCGGTGGCAAAAGTTTCCCGGGGCAGCCAGCCCAATTCCCTGTGGATCTTGTCCGCGTCGATGGCGTAGCGGAGGTCGTGGCCGGGGCGGTCGGCAACGTAAGTGATCAGTTCAGTGTAAGATACCAGCTTGGGGGAGGGGCGGAGTTCGTCCAGCAGGCCGCAGATGGTGGTCACGATGTCGATGTTCTTCATCTCGTTGTGACCGCCGATGTTGTAGGTCTGGCCGGGGATTCCCGCGCGGATGATGGTGTTGATGGCGTCGCAGTGGTCGCGCACGTATAGCCAGTCACGCACGTTCAGGCCCTGCCCGTAAATGGGCAAAGGCTTGTGCTCCAAGCAGTTAATGATCATCAAGGGGATCAGCTTTTCCGGGAACTGGTAGCCGCCGTAGTTGTTCGAGCAGTTGGAGATCAGCACCGGCAGGCCGAAAGTGCGGTACCAGGCGCGCACCAGATGGTCGGAGCCCGCTTTGGAAGCGGAATAGGGTGAGGAGGGATCGTAGGGCGTGGCTTCCGTGAAGAAACCTTCGGCACCCAGGGAGCCGAAAACTTCATCGGTGGAGACGTGATGAAAGCGGAAAGCATTTTTGGCCGCGTCGTCCAGGCCGCGCCAGAAACGCAGGGCGCTGTCCAGCATCACGGCAGTGCCCAGAACGTTGGTGTTGATGAATTCCAGCGGCCCGTCGATGGAGCGGTCCACGTGGGATTCCGCGGCGAAATTGACCACGGTGTCGGGCTGGAATTCCACGAACACCCGGCTCACTGCTTCGGCGTTGCAAATATCAGCATTTACAAAGCGATAGCGCTCCGGAAAAGCCGCTTTGATGTCGCTGAGGCTGTCCAGATTGCCGGCGTAGGTGAGTTTGTCAAGGTTGAGCACGCTGCCGTGGAAATCCGGGTCTTCAAAGAGTTGGTGGATGTAGTTGGCGCCGATGAAACCCGCGCCTCCGGTCACGATGATCCTGTTCATGCGTCCTTCCTGATAAGTGTTAGCAATTCCCGCAGCCGGGCCAGTTCTTCCGCGCTGGAATAACTGAGGGTGATCCTGCCTTTTGCGGCCTGGCCGCTTACTTTGGCCTTAAGTCCCAAAACCCCGCTCAGTTCCTGTTCCAGGCCTTTGTGCCAGTAGCGGTTGGCCGGAGCTGGTTGGGGTTGGTTGGGGGCGAAGGTTTTTGCCTTGTCCTCGGCTTGGCGAACGCTAAGCCGGTATTTCACAAGGTGCTGCGCGAAAAGGGTTTGTAGCTCCGGTTCCACGCCCAGAACGGCCCGCGCGTGACCGGGGCTGAGCACGCCGGCGGAGACCATGGTTTGCACTTCCAGCGGCAGTTTGAGCAGCCGGATGCTGTTGGAGATGGTGGCCCGGTCGCGCGAAACGATCTGCGCCACCTCCTGGTGGGTGAGCTTGAAATCGTCCGCCAGGGTCTGATAGGCATAGGCTTCCTCGATCGGATCGAGGTCCTCGCGCTGGACGTTTTCCACGATGGCGAGCTGCAGCTGCTCTTTTTGGCTCACGCTGCGGATCACCACCGGAACGGATTCCAGACCGGCCAGGCGCGCGGCCTGGAGGCGCCGTTCACCGGCGATCAGCTCAAAATCCGAGGCGGCGGTCTTGTTCACTATCAGCGGCTGGATGATGCCGTTGGCCTTGATCGATTCGGCCAGTTCCTGCAAAGCGACGGGGTCGAAAACCCGCCGGGGCTGGTAGGGATTGGCCTTGATCTGGTTGAGGGGCAAAGTGCCCAGGTTTGATCTGGGTTCCGGGCTGTCCTGATCCTGCGGGATCAGAGCGCTCAAACCGCGTCCGAGGCGTTCGTTCATGCTTGGGGTGTCCTTTCGATGATCTCCGTGGCCAGGTTCAGATAGCTCATGGCGCCGGGGGAACGGATGTCGTATAAAAATATGGGTTTGCCGAAGCTGGGGGCCTCGGTGAGCTTGATGTTGCGGGGAATGATGCTGCGGAAGACCTTTTCCTTGAAATAGTGCCGCACCTCGCGCGCCACCTGCATGGAGAGGTTCACGCGGCGATCGAACATGGTGAGCAGGATGCCGATGATGTTCAAGCCGGGATTGAGGTTTTTCTGGATCAGGCGGATCGTGGCCAGCAGCTGGCTGACCCCTTCCAGAGCGTAGTACTCGCACTGGATGGGCACCAGCAGGTCAGTCGCCGCGGTGAGGGCGTTCACGGTGAGCAGGCCCAGCGAGGGCGGGCAGTCGATGATGACATAGTCGAAATCGGCCAGAACCGGCTCCAGCGCCTCACGGAGCTTGTGTTCGCGGGCGAATTCCTGCACCAGCTCGATCTCGGCGCCGGTGAGGTCGATGTTCCCCGGCACGCACCAGAGGTTGTGGGTGGGGGTGGGCAAAATGGTGTCCCGCAGGGGCACTTTGCCGATCAGCGCGTCGTACACCTGCAGTTCCAGTTTGTCCTTGTCCAGCCCCACGCCGCTGGTGGCATTACCCTGGGGATCGAAATCGATGAGCAGGGTCTTTTTTTCCAGCACGGCCAGGCCGGCGGCCAGATTCACCGCCGTGGTGGTTTTTCCCACCCCGCCCTTTTGGTTCACGATGGTTATTATTCTTGCCATAAATCTATGCTAAGTTCCCGTCATTATTTAAGTTGCTCTTTTTCCAGCGCGAAGATCGCCCGGCTGCCGTAATCGAGCTCCGTCCTCAGGAGTTCCAAAGGTTTGAGCGGCTCGATATCCGCCCGGTCCTTCGCTTTGTAGCAGAGCAGTCTGCCGCCGGGGGCCAGCAGGTTGCCCAGCGGCTTCAGATAGCGCTGCTCCAGCTTTACGGCGCGGCAGAGGATGTAGTCGAACTCTCCCGCGGCAGAGTATTCCTCCACGCGGGAACATGCCACCTCGCAATCCGCAAGCTTCAACCGGTCAAGCATTTCCTCCAGCGCGCGGGCCTTTTTGCGCACCGAATCCAGCAACACCATGCGGCAGCAGGGGACGGCCAGTTTCACCGGAATGCCGGGCAAACCGCCGCCGGAGCCGAAATCCAGCACTTTCGCGCGGGAAAAGTCAACACATTTCAGAGGCAGCAGACTGTCAAGGAAATGCTTGGTCCAGAGTTCATCCGCCGGCGCGTGGCGGGAAAAAAGATTTAGGCGGGAGTTAAGTTCCAACAGCAGAGCTTGATAGCTATCAAATCTGGCCAGGATCGTATCCCGCTCCGGCAGCTTCAGCTCGCTCAGAAATTGGTCAAAGGCGGCCCTGGAGCCATTCATGGCTGCGTCTCCCCAGGCAGGCTGCGCAAGAGCGACTGCACCAGGAAAGAGCGGTCCGGGCGCATCAGTTCCAGCGTGGCGCGGGCGGAAGAATGTTTGATCTGTTTCAGGGAACGGGCCGCGAGGTAGCGGAACCTCTCGCTGGGATGGAAAATATAGTCCCGCAGCAGTTCCACGCTGCGTTCGGTGTGCACCCCGGCCAGCACGGAAATGCAGGTTGTTTCGTATTTCTTTTGGGCCAGGAGCCGTTCCACCGGTTCCACCAGGAGGCTGTCGCCCACCCCGGCGATCAGGGCCAGCGCGTTTTTGGCAGCCAGGCTGTCGGGCAGGTCGATCACGCGGTAGAGTTCGCTGATAAAGTTCTCCGAGGCTCCGGCCAGCGCTTCCAGGGCCCGGTATTCCAGGCCGGAAGTGGTATTCAGCTTGTTGTCGAGCACATAGGGGATGGCCTCGCCGGCGCGGCTGAGCAGAATTTCACGGGCGGTCCGGACGCGCTGGACCGCCGATCCCACCTCCCATTCAGAGGCGGCGGCGAAAATATTGGCAATGCTGTCCGTGCTGTCCGGCAGGGCCGCGGCCGCGGCCAGTTCTTCCACCGCGGTTTTGGCGACCGGGTTGATCTCCGCGTCGCGCCCCACGCCGTAGGTGCCCCTCTGCCAGGTCTTGTTGTTTGCCTTGAGGCTGTCGGGATAGCTGTCGGTGCCGCCGGCGTCCAGGAACAGGCCGATCCCGCCGGCGCTGCGGGCAAAGTTGGCGCCGCCGTAGTTTTGCGGGTTGATCCGCTCGTAGCGGTCGTTGCCGCATTTATCCACAAACAGTCCCACGGAGTTGGTCAGCCCCAGCCCGTTGCCGCCTTCGATGGAGTAGGAGTCGTTTCCCGCCCCGTCGATCAAAACGCCCAAAGCCCAGTCGTGACCGGCGCCCTGGCCAGGTCCGTGGCGGCTCTGGTAGGCGTCGTCGCCCTCCGCGTCGAGCAAAAATCCGCAGGCCAGGTGGATCCCCGAGCCCTGGGGATAGTAAACCGCGCTGTAGATGTCATTTCCGCCCTCGTCGATCAGCGCGCCCGTGGCGTACCAATATCCGGAACCCTGGGCGTAAACTCCTCCGAGGTAGCGGTCGTTGCCGGCGCCGTCGCGGAGCAGGCCCAAACCGCCGGCCAGATCAGGCCTCAGTCCCAATCCCAGGCCCTGGCCGAGAGTGATAAAGTCCAGCGGCATCAGCGGCTCGTGAAAGTATTTGCCGCCCAGACTGTAGTTGTCCGCGCCCTCGCTGTCCAGCAAAACCCCGGCGCCGAGAGTGCTGCCGAAACCCTGTGCGGACACGCTGGCCTGGTAGCTGTCGTTGCCCAGATTGTCGATCAGCAGGGCGGTCCCGCACATCGCCGCGCCCTGGGCGAAGAGGCCGCTGTGGTAAATGTCGTCACCGGCCAGGTCCTGATGCAGGTTGATCCCCATGAAGGCGGAAAAGGAAAAGTCGCCGGTCTGATAGAGGTCATCGCCGGCCAGATCGCAGGCGTGGCCGAGGCCGAAGGCTGAGTTGAACATCGCCGCGGGCCCATCGCTGCGGTAGGTGTCGTTGCCGGCCAGATCCAGCTGGAGGCAGAAAGCTTGGTTCGCAGAGCTTGTCAGGCCTGTTTCATAGCGGTCGTTCCCGGCGGGATCGAGCAGAAAACAGAGGCCCTGGAAGCCCGGTCCGCGGTAAACATCATCGCCGGAAGTGCCTATCGCCATCAGGCCATGCTTGGTTTTGCGGGTGAGGATCTTTTTATTGCTGAACTGAAGGGTTCGGGCCCGCTCCAGCAGGGCGTCGGACAGCGCCAGAAACTGGATCCCGGCGCTCAGCAGCGCGGTGCCGTCAAGTTTTCCCAATAGTTCATGAACCTGCTTTTCATCCAGTTCGCTGAATTTGGGCAGGCCCTGTTCCTGATAGTACGCTTCATATTTGGATGTCTCTTCGCTTTCGATGAACTGCCAATGCCAGAAGCTGAGCAGCAGCTTCCTTTCCTCCGGACCGAAGGCCGCGAAGGCCGGTTCAAGCTCGGTTTCCAGATAGTTGAAAGCGCTTTCCAGCCAGGCCAGGATGTCCCCGGGCTTGCGCACCTGAATGGCCAATTGCTGAGCGTACAAGGATTTGGAGGCCGGGTACAGGCTGCTGAACCTGTCGCCGTCGAGGTTCAGGGCGATGCCGCCCAGATGGCGCAGCAAAACTGGCAGCGCCTCCGGACTGTCCAAGCGGCAGGCTTCACGCAGGGCCTGCATGTCCTCGAGGCCGCGCCAGGGGTCCTGGAGCTGGCGCAACTGCCAGTCCAGCTTGTATTTAGTGCTCAGGTCCCAGTCTTTTTCAAAGCCCAGGGCGTCGGGACTGAGTTCAGCCGCTTGCAGCATTTCTTCCAGGACGAGGTGTTCAGCCGGGCTCAGCAGGCTTTCAGCGCCCAGCCAGGCCACGCAGGCCAGGATAGCCGCCAGACAGAGTAGGGTTCGCATCGGATCGGTCTCCTTCATGAAAAGCCAGAAATGAAGGCCGGCCAAATATGTCAACAACTATCGGCGGGGTTCCCACCCGCGCTTGGCGCTCTGAAACAGCGCCTCCGCCGCCCGCGGGGCGAAAAGGCTTGACATGCCGGCCTGAGTAATTTTTGCAGGTTCATACCCTCAGCGACGTAATTGATTTCAAGGACGGTCCATGCGAAAAGAGCAGTTCGAAGAGTTCCTCAGCGCCAACGAAAAGCGGATCTACCATTATCTGCTGAATCTTTTGGGCAACGACAGCGACGCCAGCGACGTCGTGCAGATGGTCTTTATCTCTTTTTACGAGCACATCGACCGCGTGGAGGAAGCCACCGCCCTGGCCTACGTTTACCGCATCGCCTACAACAAAAGCATGACCTTCCTGAAACAAAAAAGCCGCTACGTGAGCCTCGAACCCCAATCTTTCGAACACCTTCCCGACACCAATAAACCCGAGCCCGAGCCGGATTACCAGCCTCTGCGCCAGGCCATCCGCGAACTGCCGCCCCGCCTGGCCGGCGTGATCCAGCTGCAGTACTTTGAAAAGCTCAGTTACAAGGAAATCTCCGAGCAACTGGGCATCAGCGTGAAAGCGGTGGAATCGCTGTTGGTGCGGGCCAAAAAGCAACTGCGGAAAAAATTGTTGAAGGATAAAAGCCAAGCTGGAGTATAGACTATGAAAAACCAAAACCGGGACGCCGCAGAGGTGGCCCAAAAGAGGAAACCATGAGATGCAGCAAAGCAAAACGCCAGATCGAACTCAAGCTCGATAACGAGTTGAGGCAGGGTCACGCCCTGGAGCTGCATCTTCAGAATTGCGCCTCCTGCCGCGCCTACCAGGCAGAGTCCGCCCGGCTCCAGCTGCTGCTGAACAACCAGCCCCAACCCGAATTCCCCGGCTGGCTGCACCACCGCATCATGGACCAGGCCGCCCAACACGACAGCCAACG
Source organism: Candidatus Cloacimonadota bacterium (assembly GCA_020532085.1). Lineage (NCBI taxonomy): Bacteria > Pseudomonadati > Candidatus Cloacimonadota > Candidatus Cloacimonadota bacterium. The sequence continues at coordinate 67,207 of JAJBAV010000007.1, forward strand.
CATCCACCTGAAACACAGCTTCAGACTGCAAACCATCCCCGCGCTCGCGGCCATTGCCCTCAGCCTCTTCCTCGGAGTGGCGATCGGCAAAAACGTCTATCGCAGCGTGAACCCCCTGCCGGCCAATGCCGCGGAAGTTTATTCCCAAACTGCCGGCTCCACCCCAAGCCAGGAACTGGCCGTGTTCGGCGAAAGTTCCGTTGCCGGCGACCTTTTCTAAAGTGAGGAAACAATGAGCAAACGCCTGCTGACCATTCTGCTGTTCGTCTCGCTGTTTCTGAACGCCGGGATCATCGGTGGCGTGATTGTGATGGGCTTCTATCGCCAGAAACACATCGAACACCACTACCAGCCCGGCCCCGAAAACGCCAACCGGGACCGCCAACGCCCCGAGATCCCTGAATTGAAGGACCCACACGTGATCGCCCTCCGGGACAGTTTCCTGGTGATCAAAAAAGATCTTTTGCAAGAGCTGGCCAAAGACCCCGTGAACGAGGCCAGGATCAACACCATCATCGAAAACTCGATCAGCGCGCAAAGCGACATGGAACGCGCCCTTGGCCATGAACTTTTGGAATATAGAAAAACTCTTGGCGCCGCCGAAGCCAGACAACACTTCGAGGGACGCCTGGAACGCATGGACCGCTACAGCGAAAGAAGAAACAACAGGAGAGAATCAAAATGAAAAAATTCGCCCTTATCTCGATAACCATCCTGATGCTGGCCAGCATGCTGGTCGCCCAGGGTAAAGACTATCCCCAGATGCAGAGAGACCCCAACAGCTACGGCCCCGGCCGCGGCGCCAAACTTGCCCCCCGCCCCGAATGGGACGGCACCTCCATGGACATGCTGAAAGAACTCAACCTCAGCGACGCCCAGGCCAAAAAACTCAGCGATTTGCAGATCTCACAGCGCAAGGCGATGAACACCATCAACGCCGAGATCGACAATCTGCGGATCGATCTCAACGCCTCCCTCAAGAAAGACGATTTCGTCTCGGCCCGCAAACTCAACGACCAGCTGCATGAGAAAATGCGCCTGAAAGCCACCACCCGCATCGACCACCGGGAAGAGATCCTCAAAGAACTCACCCCCGAACAGCAGGAAAAATTCCGCCCCATGTTCATGGAACGGCAGTACGGACGCCCCAACGGCTCCAAACACCCCATGCCGCGCCAGCTGAACGAACTGAACCCCGTGCAACTCCACCGCCACCAGCGCAACATGATGAACCGGGACTGCCAGGGTTGCGAAGATTGCCAGGATAACAACGAAAAGTAGATCCATCCCCCTCCTCAGTAAAGATAGACAAGCGCCGGGTTTAACTGCCCGGCGCTTCTGTTTGTCATTCAAAAACGCCTGCCTCATACATCAATTCTATGTTTGACAAACCGATCTGTCCTAGGTTCCAACCCTAAGCCCCAGGGTTAGAAAAGGCTCCGTGAAATAAAACTTGACCTAGATATAAGGTTTCAAAGTATGAACTTTTATCCCAGCCTCGCGCGGGATGCTGACGGCCATTACCGCCAAAGTTTTGGCAGTAGCGGCTCCGCAAGACAGAATTGTCTAAGTAAACATAAGGAGCATTACATGAACAGGATGCTTGTTCTCCTGGCTCTTCTCGTTTTCGCGGGAAGCCTGCCTGCCTTCATCGCAGAAGGCGAATCGAATCTGTTTGAGATCACGGGAACCCCGGTGGGTGATCATTTTCTGCCTCCCGCCACCCAGATCACCGGCATGCAGCCTGCGAGTCCCAATCCTTTCCGCGGCGACGGTCAGACCAGAGTTGTCCTAACCGTAACAGCCGGTGAAACAGCTATCTGCGGCATCTACAACCTCTCTGGGCAGCTCGTGCTGTCCCGTGCCTATTCTTCCGGCAGCCACCAGTTCGCTTGGGATGGAAGCGATTCCCAGGGAAATCCCTGCGCCAGTGGCATCTACTTAATCCGCCTGAAATCCCGCAGTCACAGCTCCAGCGCCAAACTGGTGCTGATCAAGTGAAGGAGGCAGCATGAACAAGCTTCTGCTCCTCACCCTGCTCCTGGCAGCCACTCTTCTTGCGGCGGCTCCGGTGCTGACAAACGTGGCGGCCGGCCAGTTGAACGATCAGGTTTTGATCAGTTACCAACTGGCCCACCCGGACGATCTGCCCTGCGACGTCTCGCTGCAGGTTTCCAACGATGGCGGGGCCAGCTACACCATCTTTCCCGCCGCCCTCAGCGGAGATTTTGGGACCATCGCGGCCACGTCCGCCGGCGCTCAATATCAGATAAACTGGGATTACGCCCAGGACGGAGTGGGCAACGGCAACAACTACCGCGTGAAAGTGATCGCCGATGATGGCGCCGGAGAGGTTGCCCCGCCTGTCTTCACTCCCCCCGCCGGTTCCTACGAAAACGCGCAAAACGTGACCATCACCTGCGCCACGAACGGAGCTACCATCCGCTACACCACCGACGGCAGCGATCCTGATCCCAATTCGCCGGAGTATTCAACCCCCGTCCCCATCAACGAGACCACCACCCTGAAAGCGCGGGGATTCAAGCCGGGCTGGACTGCCAGCGCCATCAGCAGCGCGGAATACACCATCACTCCTTCCAACATGGTCTTTCTCCCCGGCGGCTCGTTCACGATGGGCGACACCAGAGGGGTGGGGGACGTCGACGAACTTCCCACCCACAGCGTGATCCTGAGTCCTTTCTACATCGGAAGGTGCGAGGTGACCCAAGGCGAGTGGCAGGCTGTGATGGGCTCCAACCCCGCCAGCGGCTACGGGGTGGGCGACAATTATCCCGTCTACAGCATCTCTTTCTACTCCATCCTGAAATTCTGCAACCTGCTCAGCCTCTCTGAAGGCTTCACCCCGGTCTATTCGATCTCCGGATCCACCAATCCCGCTGACTGGGGCACCGTTCCCACCAGCTGGAATGACGATTGGAGCGCTGTGGTCTGTGACTGGACCGCCAACGGCTACCGCATGCCCACCGAGGCGGAATGGGAATATGCCGCCCGCGGCGGAACCAATACCCCGGACTACCTCTACGCGGGTTCGGAAGACATCAACGCCGTGGCCTGGTACAACGGCAACAACACACCCGATGGCACGAAACCCGTGGGAACCAAAGCGCCCAACGGCATCGGCGCATACGACTTCAGCGGCAACGTCTGGGAATGGTGCTGGGACTGGAATGGCGATTACTCCGCTGCCGCTCAGACCAATCCCACCGGACCTGCCACCGGAGATTACCGGATCATACGCAGCGGCTTCTTTCTGAACACTGCAGATTACTGCCGTGTCACGAAGCGCTACAGCGCTTATGTTTACGACGCCGGCTTCTACGTCGGTTTCCGCCTTGGCCGGACAGGCCTGTGATGCGCAGGGTTTTCACCTGTTCTGTCTGAATGGAGTTCCAGATGCGTAAAACAATCACGCTCGTCCTGGCCTTGCTGGGGCTGCTGTCAGCCTTATCCGCCCTGCCCCGCGAACTGGTGGTGGTAGAGGTTGTGACCGGAACCTGGTGCCAGTATTGCCCCGGTGCCGCCATGGCCTGCCACGATCTGTTGGCAAACGGGCATCCGGTCGCCGTCATCAAGAACCACACCAGCGACGCCTTCACCAACCAGTATTCCGAAGCCCGCAACGACTTCTATAATCCAACCGGGGTACCCACCGCTTGGTTCGACGGCCTAAATGCCAGCTCCGGGGGCAGTGCCACCCAATCCCTCTACGCCACCTACCTGCCCAGGGTGACTGCCCGGCTGGGCGTGCCTTCCCACTTCACGATCAGCGCCCAGGGCTCCCAGACGGGGTCCCAGGTCCAACTAGCCGTAACGGTGGCCAAGCCGGAAGCGGATACGAATACCAACGTGAAGCTGCACGCGGTCCTTACAGAATCCAACATCGATTTTCCCTGGCAAAACCAATCTACCCTGGAAAACGTCAACCGGCTCATGCTTCCGGACCAGAACGGTACGATTGTCAACCTTGACACCGGAGGGTCAGCCACAATCAACCTCAGCTTCGCTCCGGATCCAAGCTGGCAGTTGGCCAACTGCGAGATGGTCTTCTTCCTGCAGAACATGGGATCAAAAGAGATTCTCCAGGCAGTGAAGTACGAACTGGCTGAACTGGTGGGCTACTACCCGATTTCCACCAACACTCTGGACTTCCCGGACACCTACCTCTCCGGAGCGGCCACCCTGCCGCTGACGATCACGAACTACCTTGACACTCCGGTTTCCGGAACCATCGCCAGCGACGATCCTGCATTCACCTGCAGCGTGACGAACTTCAACCTCCCCGGCGCCTCATCACTCACCGCCACCGTAACCTTCACGCCCGTCGCCGTTCAAACCTATACCGGCAACCTCAATGTCACCAGCAACCTCCACAATCACCCGAACCTCAGCGTCATCCTCTCCGGGACAGGCTATTCGAACCTGGCCCCGACGGTAGCGAACCTGATGGTCACGGGGCCGCCGGTGCTGTATCAGCAACAGTCCGCAAGCTATGATTTCCTGGACGCGGACGGCGATGCCGAAGGCAACACCACCTACCAGTGGTACAGGATCGAAAATGACGTTCCCCTGCCCATAGCCAACGCGAACGAGATTGTTTACAGGGCCGTGAATGAAGATCTGGGTTATCCCATCGCCATCCAGGTGACCCCGGTGGACGAAAACGGCATGGCCGGAACGGCGGTCATGAGCCCCGCCACCATCCCCATCGAGTTGCTGCCGCCGCCCCAAAACCTCCAGGCTTCCTTCATCCCCCCCGCCACCGTATCTCTCTCCTGGGAACTTCCTGAACACTTCGGCGGCAGGGGCCTGGCCGGTTACCGTATCTTCCGCGGAGGTTTAAACCACGCCTCCATACAGGATCCCGCCACCCTCACCTACAGTGATTCCAATGTGTCGCTCGGAACTCACGAATACTGGATCTGTTCGCTTTTTAACGATCCTTTAATGCTTTCCGGCCCGTCCAACGTGGTCTCTGTAACAGTCGGAGTGGCTGCTGACGACCAGTTGGCTCCCGTGGAAGTTTGGGTTAGAGTGTACCCCAATCCCTTCCACAGCGGCACCGGGGTCAGCATTAAAAGCGAAGCCGGGGCCAGGGTGGAATTCGCCATTTACAACATCCGCGGCCAGTTGGTGAAAAGCGTAAACCTCACCGCTGACAATGCCGGTTCAGCAGGCTTCACCTGGGACGGCACAGACAACCAGGGCAGCCCTGTGAACAGCGGTGTTTACCAATACCGGATGTCCAGCGCCGGCAGGCTGAGGAGCGGACGCGTTGTCCTGATGAAGTGAACATGCCTCTTGGCCTGATAAAATGAGTCTGTGCCTGGCCCCAATGACATGACGTTGCTGGCCATTCCAGGCTTGTGTAACCTTAAAGCAAACCCCGGGCTTCAGCGCCCGGGGTTTTCTTCCAAGAGTATTTGGGCGGTTCCGCCCTTATTGCACAACCCATTCACTTCCCTTTCGCCTCCCGCTGACTTCCCGCCTGGGCGGCGGGAACTAAGCGGGAGGCGGACAGGAGGCGGATGGGATGAGGCTTAGGGCGGATCACAGGGAGAACAAACCACTGGTTTTGGGTTTCCGCCACCGGAGTGGGCGGTTTTTCAAGGCCTTGCGGGACGTCGGGGGTGGTTTCTTCGGCAGGGCAAAAAAAAACTCCCGGCGAAAATGGTAAGAGGCCCCAGACAGGCCTGGATCTAATTGGCCCATACAAAAAACCTGTACTGGCTCTGCCGACAGGCGCAAAAAAGTGATTGACAGGAAACAAGTGTGCATGTTTTCTAGTATGGTGAACGTGAGTATACCAAAAACGCTCTAAGAACAGACCGTGGAGGTTATCATGAAATACGGTATGATCGCCATACTGCTTTTGGTTTTGGCTTGTCCGGCAATGGCCGAGTGGACGATCGTGGGATCGTATCCGATCAGCGGCAAGGCCTCCGGGCTGGCTTCCGACGGCACTTATCTCTACTACGGCATCTACGGATCGGACGGAGGCCGCGTGTTCCGCTTCGATCCAGCCACCGGGCAGGAAACGCTGCTGTTCAACAACACCAGCATCAACGACAGTTACGGCATGGGGCACGACGGCCAGCACCTCTGGATCACCGATCACGGCACTTCGTCCTCGGCCCCGGCCTACGCCCTGAAGCTTGATCTCACGGGGAACATCGTATCCCAGTTCAATCTGCCGGACCACTATATGTCTGGCATCGCCCCTGACAACGGCGATTTTTGGGTGATGACCTACTACCCGGACCCCGGCACGGTGTACAAAGTGAATTCCACCGGTAGCGTGCTGCAGCAATTCACCCCGCCCAACAACCAGCCCTGGGACATCTGCAAAGAAGGCGCGAATCTTTGGATAGCTGATTACAACGCCAACATGATCTACAAGGTATCCCAGGCGGGCGCGCTCCTGGAAGACCATGCTTCCGAAATCCAGCGTCCTGCCGGGATCACTTTCGACGGCCAGCATCTGTGGTATCTGGCCGGCCCGCTGAGCGCGCCCAGCACGCTTTACAAGGTGGATCTGAGCGGCACCGGGACGCCGGAGATAGATGTTTCCTTCGAAGAACATTACTTTGGCAATGTGATCATCGGCCAGAGCGCCACGGCGAACATCACCATCTTCAACAGCGGCACGGGCGACCTGGTGCTGGGCAACATCACCTTCCAGAGCGAGGTTTTCGCGCACAACGCCACTTTACCCCAAACTCTGGCCCCCGGTGAAAGCACGGTGGTGGCGGTCTCTTTTACGCCCAACAACTGGGGTGAATTTACCGATCTGATGAGCATCCATTCCAACGACCCGATCACGCCGGCCAAAACGGTGGAACTAAGCGGATACGGGGTGTTTGCCACAGCGCACATAAATGCCTCCCCCGCGGCCCAGGATTACGGCACGGTGAGGATCAACGCCGACACGGGCAGGTTTTTCACCCTCAGCAACCAGGGCCTGACGGACCTGCAGATCAACAGCGTCAGTTTTTCCGATCCGGCCTTTTACATCGACGGTTCGGTGCAGCTGCCGCTCAGCCTGGCCACCCGCGAGGAATATGAGCTGCGGATCTGGTTTTCACCCGGATCGCAGGGCCAGTTCACAGCCACAGCCAGCGTGGGCAGCAACGACAGCGGCAATCCGCAACAAACGCTTGATCTGTCGGGATCGGGGCAAACGCAGAACCTCGCGATGGGGGCCCCGCTGTGGGAATATCAGATCCTGGACGGGGTTTCCACCAACATCCGCGCGATCAAGCCCATCCCGGATATCTGGGGCAACGGCCTGGACGACGTGGTGGTCTGCGGCGAGGATTATCATGTGCGCGCCTACAACGGCAATTCCAGCGGCACGGCGGACGTGATCTGGGAACATTTCATCTATTCCGGGCCCGTGTCTTATTACCGGGGCCTGTCCATCAGCGGGGACCTGAACGGTGACGGCGTCGCGGACGTTGTGGTGGGAACGGCCGGCGGGGACAAATCCGTGCGGGCTCTTTCCGGCAGGAACGGAACTCCGCTTTGGACCTTCAACACCAATATCTACGGAAACGGCGGCGCGGTTTACCAGGTGGACGCCAAACGCGATTTCACCAATGACGGGATCCCGGACGTGCTGGCGGCAACCGGAGACGACATTTACGAACAGGGCCCCAAAAGGATATTTTTGCTCAACGGCGCCACCGGCACCATGATCTGGGAACGCTACGCGCAGGGTCCGGCCTTTGCCGTGATCAGCATTGCCGATTTCACCGGGGACGGGGTTCCGGACGCGCTGGCTGGAGCTTCCAACGAAGCCGAGACCCAAGCCCGCGTGCACGGTATCAACGGGGCCACGGGAGCCATCCAGTGGACGGTTCAGCCTGCTGGAACCTCAGTCTGGGCGTTGGGCCAGATCGACGATGTGAACGCTGACGGATTCGCGGACGTGATCGTGGGCTCCTTCCAGGGCGGAGGTAATTATTACGCGCTGAACGCCACCACCGGCGCCACCCTGTGGTCGGAATCGACCGGTGCGTCTCTGGTGATGCAGTTTGAACCCATGGGAGATGTGAACGGCGATGGCTACACCGACATTGCCATCGGCCACGTGGCCCCGCATACAGCAGTTATCAGCGGCCTGAACGGCCAGTATCTCTGGTCTCAGGCCACAGCCGACAACGCCTGGTATCTGGCCAACGGCGGCGACCTCACCGGCGACGGCATCAACGACCTGTTTGTGGGCACCCTCTATCAGAGCAACGCCGCCTACTTCATCGAAGGGACGGCCGGCACCATCCTGTCCACGCTCTGGACCGGTACACCGGTGGACGCCATCGGCGCCATACCCGATGTGACGGGAGACAATTCCAAAGAGATGATCGTGGGTGGCAGGGACGGCACCATCCGTTGCTATTCCGGAGGTCCGGTAACCCTTCCCAATCCCGGTTTCATCGCCGGTAATGTTTCCATTGCGGCCGGACCCGGAGCGGTCACGGAGGTTTTGGTGACGGCCGGAACGGCCAGCGCCAGTCCCAATGCAGACGGAGACTATCTGCTGAGCCTGGAGCCCGGGACCTACACCGTAACGGTATCCCTCACCGGCTACCACGCGGACCCGATCCCCAACGTGACCGTGCTGGCGGGAATCACCACCCCGGACATCGATTTCGCCCTGCAGATGCTGCCTTTGCAGCCGCCGGTCAATCTGGCCGTGGATGCCGTGACCGGTATTTTCAACTGGGAACAGCCAGCCTCATCGCATCAGTATTATCCCGGCAGCTACAAGGTTTTTCTGGACGGAGCCCTGCTGGGAATCACTGAAGAACTGGACTGGACCTTTACCGGACTGATCCCCAACACCGCTTACACCGCGGGTGTGGCAGGGATCTATCCCACCGGGGAATCGGAACCCGCGACCCTCGAATTCACCTTCACCGGAGTGGGGATCGAGGAACCCGTTCCCCTGGTCACCAAGCTGCACGGCAATTTCCCCAATCCCTTCAATCCCACCACCACTCTGCATTTCTCTTTGGAAAAATCCACGTTCGTGAGCCTGGAGATATTCAATGTAAAAGGCGAAAGGGTGAGGCAACTGGTGGAAGCGGAGCTCGACAGCGGCAATCACTTCCGGACCTGGGATGGCAGGGACGACGCGAATCAGCCGCAGGGAAGCGGGATCTACTTCTACCGGTTCACGGCCGGTGATTACCGCGAAACGAGCAGGATGCTGCTTTTGAAATAGGCGCGGGCAGCAGTCAGTTTGGCTCAGCCGGTTCCCTTGTTCAGGAGCCGGCTTCCTTTTTTCCCACGGGAGCCACGTAGATCACGAATTCCTCCTCACCGTCCAGGCCCAGGCTGGCGTTCATCATTTCATCCATGAAGGCCCCGATCATGCAGGCCCCGGCACCCACGGCCTCGGCAGCCAGATGGATGTTTTGGCCCCAATGCCCGGCATCAACATACAGATAGCGGTAGGAGCGCTGCTGATAGCGCCAGACAGCGCGGTAGGGCCTTGCGCTGAGGATGAAGGTGACGGCGGAATCCGCCACCATCTGCTGTCCCATGCAACCTTCCAGAACTTGCTCCGCGATGTCTTCCGGCGCTTCCAGCCTGATCAGGCCGTGCTTCAGCGGGTGATACCAGTAAAGTCCGGGGGTGAGGTTGGCCACATTGTTGATGAGTAGATAGCACTCAAAGGGATGGCGGCTGCCGGCGGAGGGGACGTTGCGGAAGGTGACCTCAATGTTTTTGCCGCTGCGGAAATCGCGCGCCCAGCAGGAAGCCCAGAGCAGGAAGGAAAGTTCTTCCAGGGAAAGGGCCTGGGCGGCATATTTGCGCAGGCTGCGGCGCTGGCTGATCGCCTGGCGCAGAGTGAGTTCCGGCACAGGGATGCGTTCCACGGCCGGAAGCTGGATGATCTCTCCGGAGCGGACCTTCACCGCTTCCGGACAGGGCTTGCCCTGTTCCTGATCGCTGCTGCCGCCATAGACATAGCGGGTGAGGCGCACGAAATCCGGGCCGATGGTGGCCGCGCGGTCCAGTTCCGGCTTGATTTCCGCCACGGCCGCAGAACAGCTTTGCTCAAGCTTATCAAACTCTTCCGCGCTCAGCTTGAGCTCGGCCATGATCTCCTCGCGGCTGGAGCCGCGGACTTTGTGGAAGATGAATTCAAAGTTGGTCATATCCATGTTTTTACTCCTCTCAGTCACCCAGGCAAATGCCCAGTCCGCGCGCGGTGCGCACCAGTCCGGATTCCGGGTCCACATGGTTGTAGGTTTTGATGGCGTCGGCCAGGGGTACCGCAACGATTTCTGGATGACGGTATGAGGCCATTTGCCCCCATTTTTGCTGCAGCACCATTTCGAAAGCCATCACGCCAAATTGCGAGGCCAGAACTCGGTCGAAGGAGTTGGGCCGTCCTCCACGCTGCAAATGGCCGAGGATGGTTTCGCGGATCTCGATGGAGCAGCCGGCGTCCTTGAGTTCCTGGGAAAGTCGCAGTCCGGCTCCGCCGAGGCGGATGGGCATGGCGCCGGGATCTTCTCTGGCGGTGTAGCTCATGGTTCCGGCCAGGGGTTTGGCGCCTTCGGCGATAACAATGTTGGCGAAGCCCTTGCCAGAGGTGATGCGGCGGTTGAGGGCCTCCATCACGGATGTGATGTCATAATCGATCTCAGGGATGAGGCAGACCTCAGCGCCGCCCGCGATGGAGGCGTGCAGCGCGATCCAGCCGGCATAGCGGCCCATCACCTCCAGGATCAGCACGCGGTGATGGCTGGCGGCTGTGGTCACCAGCTTGTCCACTGCATCGGTGGCGGCGTCAACGGCGGTTTGGAAGCCAAAGGTGAAATCGGTGTCGGAGAGGTCGTTGTCGATGGTCTTGGGTACGCCGATCACGGGGCAGCCCAGCTCATAAAGGCCTTGGGAGATGCGCTGGGAGCCGTCACCGCCGATGTTGATCACAGCGCTGATGTTCTGGGCGCGGAGGCGTTCGATGAGGTCGGCGCTCCGGTCCATGGTGGTCCAGGAGCCGTCCGGGTTCTGCACAGGCCAGTTGAAGGGTCCGCCACGGTTGGTGGTGCCGATGATGGTGCCGCCCTGAACGTGGATGCCGGCCACGGTTTTGGGCGTGAGTTCCACCAGTTGCATGGGATCAAGCAGGATGCCGTTGAAGGCGTCGATGCTGCCCAGAACTTCCCAGTCCGGTTCAAAAGCGGCGCGTTTGACTATGGCACGGATAACGGCGTTGAGGCCGGGGCAGTCTCCGCCTCCGGTAACGATCAGCAGCCTTTTTTTCATTTGTTACTCCAATTGGCTAAAAATTCAGGGGCGCGGCTCAGCCATGAGCCTCGATTGTGCCTTGATAAACTGCCCGGTTGGCCTCGATGATCTCTTCCAGAGAGGGTTCCGGTTTATTCGGCCAGGTCTCCACCGTGGCGGAGCAGATGTGATGGATTTGTGGAAACGTGATCTTTTCCTCCAGAAACAGGCGTAGGGCGGCCTCGTTGGCACTGTTCAGCACCGTGGGCAGGATGCCGCCGCTTTTAGCCACCTCAAGCCCAAGATAATAAAGGGGATAGCGTTCCGGCGGAACCGACGCGAAATCAAGCCGCGAGAGGCTCAACAGATCGGTTGGCACCAGTGAAGAGGGCCAGCGCTGGGGCCAAGACAGCGCGTAAAGGATGGGCAGTTTCATGTCCGGAGCGCTAAGCTGGGCCAGGATCGACCCATCCACGAACTCCACCAGGGAATGGATCACGGACTGCGGATGCAGTACGGCGCTGATCCTCTCGTAAGGAAGCCCGAACAGCCAGCGCGCCTCCATCACCTCCAGGGCCTTGTTGAACATGGTGGCGCTGTCGAGGGTCACTTTCGCGCCCATCGACCAGTTTGGATGCTTTAGTGCCTGTTGGGGCGTGACCCTGGGAAAATCTTCGAGGGGCAGGTCGCGGAAAGAGCCGCCGGAAGCTGTGATGTGGATATGCCTGATCTCGTGGGCGGAATGAGCGCCGATGGCCTGGAAAATGGCGCTGTGTTCGCTGTCCACGGGCAGCAGTTGCACTTGGTGGGCCTCGATCAGCGGCATCAGCAAATGCCCCGCCATCACCAGAGATTCCTTGTTGGCCAAGGCCAGCCGGGCCTTTTTCTTCGCGATGGCAAAGCTGGCGCGAAGTCCGGCCGAACCGCTGATGGCGTTCAGGGCTACATCGTAGTCCTCATCCCGCAAGGCTTTGAGCAGTTCCTCTTCGCCGAAATACAGTTTCAGATCGGAATACTTTTGCCGCAGCGACGCCTGCTCCGCGGGATCTGTGATGCCCGTGAGAATGGCTGTGGAAACCGAGAATTCCCGGCAGATGGCGGCGAGTTTGGCGGCGTCCGTGTGGGCTGAAACAAGGCTGAGGGTGATGTGGGAGGGTTGCTCGCGCAGCACGGCCAGGGTGGACGAGCCGATGGAGCCCGTGGCACCCAGCAGGGCGAGTTTGCTTACCATGTGTAGCTGAGTGACAGCCGCTGCGAGGACCCCAGTTCATCAGCCGAGCCGTTGCGCCAGGCGAAATCGATGCCCAAGGCCTTGTAACGCACTCCCAGTCCGGCAGTGAAACAGTCCGTGTCCCAGCCGGCCATCACGTTGAGCGCGGGGATGGGGTTAACCAGAACCCCGGCATGAAAGTCCGCGCTGACAGGCCCGGCAGCCACATTGGAGGCCTCGCCGCGGTCTTCCGCAAAGATCTGGGTACGCAGGGCCAGGTGGACGGGGATCTCTTTGAAGGGGGCGAAGCCGTAGCCTAGTTCCAGGTCCAGATTGGGAATGGCGATCTCATGGGTGCCGTTGGCCCAGATGAGCTGGGTGGAAAAGAAATCTCGCAGGTTGGCCGCGGCCCGGAAGCCTTTGCCGGCGTTCCAGAGCAATCCGAGGTCGGCGCCGATCCCGAATCCGGAGTTTTCCGCCAGACTGCGGTAGGCCAGTTTTGGTGTCAGGCCCAGATGCAGATTGTCCCGCAGCGAGCGGGCCAGGCTGCCGTAAACGATCACATCGTGGTTACCCACGGTTTTCCAAACCTCGGGGCGGTTGGCGTTGCTGAGGCTGTCCGCGGGGTTTTCCAGCTGGGTGAGCTTGATCTCGTCGATGCCCAGATGATTGATCTGGAGCGAGGTGCGGGTCTTGGTGCCGAACACCGCGCCCAACTGGTTTTGCTGCATCAGGCCCTCAAAGTGTTCCACCCGCATCAGTTCCACTCCGCTGAAACCGGGTTCGGCCAGCAGCGCGGGATTCCACCAGCCCGCGGCCAAAGAATTGCCGTAAGTGAGGCCGGTGTTGCCCATTGCCTGATTTTGCACGCCGGAGGAGAGCTGAAAGATCTCGCCCGCGTATTTCGTGGCTCCCAGCAGCGCCGTGAGCGCCAGGAAGAGAATGGCTGTGTATGGTTTTTTCATGAATCTTACCTATGCGGACAAGATAAGCCGGACCGCGCTTTTGGTAAAGTAATTTATTTTCGGGGGAGGCGTCAACTGCCCAAAATTCCCAGCAACACGCCCGCGGCGACGGCGGAGCCGACCACCCCGGCCACGTTGGGGGCCATGGCGTGCATCAGCAGATAGTTGGTGGGATCGTATTTCTGCCCCATCACTTGGGAAACGCGCGCGCTGGCCGGAACGGCGGAAACGCCGGCGTTGCCAATGAGGGGGTTGATCTTGTCTTTCACAAAGAGGTTCATGAATTTGGCGAACAGTACGCCGGTGGCCGTGGCCACAGCAAAGGCGAAAGCGCCCAGGAAAAATATCCCCAGCGCCTGCGGGGTCAGAAACACGTCGGCCGTGGTTTTGGCACCCACGGTGAAGCCCACCAGCACGGTCACGATATCGATCAGCGAGGTCCGGGCGGTGAGGGCGAGGCGTTCCGTGACGCCGCATTCTTTCAGCAAATTGCCCAAAAAGAGCATGGCCAGCAGCACCACGCCGCCGGGCGCAATCACGGCCGTAACCAGAAAGGTGATCACGGGGAAGAAGATCTTTTCTTTTTTGGAAACCTGGCGGGGCGGCTTCATTCGGATCAGACGCTCTTTGGGGGTGGTGAGCAGCTTCATGATCGGCGGCTGGATCACCGGCACCAGGGCCATGTAGGAATAGGCGGCCAGGGCGATGGGGCCGATCAGGTGCGGGGCCAGTTTGGAGGATAGGAAGATGGAGGTGGGTCCGTCCGCGCCGCCGATGATGCCGATGGAGGCAGCTTCCAAAACGTTGAAACCGAGCAGCAGGGCGCCCAAAAAGGTGCCGAAAATGCCCACCTGGGCCGCCGCGCCCAGCAGGATCAGCTTGGGATTGGCGATCAGGGTGGAAAAGTCGGTCATGGCGCCGATCCCCAGGAAGATCAGAGCGGGAAAGATGCCCTTGCTAACACCGAAGTAGAGGTAGTTCAGCACGCTGCCTTCGCTCACCACGCCCAGGCCTTGCTCCAGCATGCCGGGAATGTTGCCCACGATGATGCCGAAACCGATCGGCACCAGCAGCAGCGGCTCGAAGCCTTTCACGATGGCCAGGTAGATGAAAACTATCCCGGCCAGGATCATCACCGTGTTGCCCCAAGTGAAACTCACAAAGCCGGTGGTGTTCAGGATCTGAAGAAATTCCTGCATGCTCAGGCCTCCAGCTCGATCAACGGATCGCCTTCCTGCACGTTGTCGCCTTTCTGGACGTGCACCTTGAGGACCTTGCCGCTCAGGTTGCTGTGGATCTCGGATTCCATTTTCATCGCCTCCAAGATCAGCAGGGTCTGGTCTTCCCGCACAAACTCGCCTGGCCGCACCTTCACCTCGATGATGTTGCCGGGCAGCGGGGCGCGCACGATCCTGTCCGCGGGGGCCGTTTTGGCTGGGGGCAAGTTTTGCGGGCGGGCGGGTTTGGCCTGTTCCTTGATCTCGATGCCGCTCAGCGTCATCAGCAGATCGCCTTCCTGGACGGGCGCGCGGTCTTTCACGTGGATCTTTTCCACCACGCAATCCACCGGCGCGGCGATCTCGGATTCCATCTTCATCGCTTCCAGCACCAATATGGTCTGGCCTTTTTTAACGGTCTCGCCTTCCTTCACGCGGAGCGAGGCGATCACGCCGGGCAACGGCGCGCGGACCTCGCCGGTGCCTGAGGCAAAGTCGCTGGAAAACGCGGGCGCCAGCGGAACGGCCTGTTCCTGTTGTGGCAGCACCGGCACCTGGGGCAGGGCGTCATCTTCGATCTGGATCAGATAATCAGTGCCGTTGATGTTTATCTTGGCGTGGCTGGTAGTGTATTCCAGCACCCGGGCTTCATAGCGCTGCCCGCCTATGATCAGTTTATAGGTTTTCATGATTCAACTCCTCTTGCGCAGGATTTCCCGGTTGGGCATGTTCAGCATCACGCTGCCCCGCCACTGGTCGGAACCTGCGCGGCGGAAGGTGAGCAGCAGCCGGCGCCGCTCCTCGATGTCGTGTTTGTGCAGGTGCAGCGCGGTGATGGCGGCCGCGATCACGTCTGCGTTCATGTCCACCGGCCGGGCCTTAACCTTGCCTGAGGGTGTGAGCACCAGGGCGCTGTCCGTTTTTTTGGGCTTGGCATTCAGGTGTTTCAGCTGGCTGATCACCAGGGCGGTGAGGGCCAGGGCAGAAAACACGATCAGCACGCCGAAGCCGAGGATCGAGAGCCCGAACCCCATCTTGTTGTCATTGAAATCGTTTTCGAAGGTCACCAGCTCTTCCGGCGTGCGGTTCAGCGCCTGCAGGGAATAGTTGTCAAAGCTTTTATCGGCGCTGTCGATGCCTGCGAACTGGCGCAGCTTCTTCACCGGCAGCTGTTTCTGCGCGGCCAGCTCGCCGATGCTGCTCAGTTCCGTGAAGCCATAGATGCTGTATTGCTGCGCCAGCAAGGCCCGGAAGGGCGTGATGCCCAGCCGGCGCAGGCTCATCCTGTCCAGCACTTCATTTTTGGGCTCGATGCCCAGATACTCTTTCCAGCGCTCCAGGTCCCTGATCTCCAGTTTGGCGGCCACGTCGGCCAGCTTGTCCGTGTCCTTGAAGCCATAGGCGCTGATCACCTCGCTTTCCCGCAGCTGCAGCAGGCTGTCGGACATCGCCTGGATCTGCAGTTGCAGGTCTTCGAAGCTGGGTTCCTCCACTTCCTGGGCCGCCAGCCCGAGGCAGAGCGGCAGCAACAGGAGGACGAAAATGATTCTCTTGCTCATGGCTTAAAGCGGTATGTTGCCATGCTTGCGCGGCGGGATGCTGTCCTTTTTGTTGGCCAGCATTTCCAGGGCCCGGATGAGGCGGAAGCGCGTACGCGAGGGCTCGATGATGTCGTCGATATAGCCCCGCTCGGCCGCGGCAAAGGGATTGGCGAATTTCTCCGCGTATTCCTTCTCCCGCTCCAGCAGGGTCTGTTTGGGATCCGCTGAGGCCTGCGCCTCTTTGCGGAAGATCACTTCCACGGCGCCTTTGGGCCCCATCACGGCAATCTCCGCGCTGGGCCAGGCGTAAACCAGGTCCGCCCGCATGTGGCGGCTGTTCATCACGCAGTAGGCACCGCCGTAGGCTTTGCGCAGGATCACGGTGATCTTCGGCACGGTGGCTTCGGCGAAGGCGTAAAGCAGCTTGGCGCCGTTGCGGATGATGCCGTTGTGCTCCTGGCTGGTGCCGGGCAGGAAGCCGGGCACATCTTCCAGCACGATCAGCGGGATGTTGAAGGCATCGCAGAAGCGCACGAAGCGCGCGGCTTTGATGGAGGCGTCGATATCCAGCACCCCGGCCAGGATTTTGGGTTGGTTGGCCACGATGCCCACGGGAAAACCGTTCATCCGCGCGAAGCCCACCACCACGTTTGGGGCGAAATTCAGCATCACCTGCAGGAATTCGCGGTCATCCACGATCTCGTGGATCACGTCCAGGATGTCATAGGGCTTGTTGGGGTTTTCCGGGATGATTTCGTCCAGTGAGGCGCAGACGCGGTCCACCGGATCGTGGGACGGCACATAGGGCGGGTCTTCCATGTTGTTCGAAGGCAGGTAGCTTAGCAGTTTTTTGATCAGCAGCAGGGTCTCTTCCTCGCTGTTGGTGATAAAATGCGCCACCCCGCTCTTGCTGGAATGCACTCCCGCGCCGCCCAGGTCGGCGGTGGTCACCGTCTCGTTCAGAACGGTTTTCACCACCTTGGGCCCGGTCACGAACATGTAGCTGTTGCGCTTTTCCATCATCACAAAGTCTGTGATGGCAGGAGAATAGACAGCTCCGCCGGCGCAGGGGCCAAGGATGGCGGAGATCTGCGGGACCACCCCGCTGGCCATCACGTTGCGCCAAAAGATCTCGGCATAGCCGGCCAGAGCGTCGATCCCTTCCTGGATGCGCGCTCCGCCGCTGTCGTTGAGCCCGATCACCGGGCAGCCGTTCTTCAGCGCCATGTCCATGATCTTGCAGATCTTTTCGGCGTAGGTCTTGGAGAGCGAGCCGCCGAAAACTGTGAAATCCTGCGCGAACAGATAGACCAAACGCCCGTTGATGGTGGCGCTGCCGGTAATTACGCCGTCACCGGGATAGACCTGTTCGTCCATGCCGAAATTCACGCAGCGGTGCGTTACAAAGAGGTCAAACTCCTCAAAACTATCGGGATCCACCAGCTGTTCGATCCGCTCGCGAGCGGTGAGTTTGCCCTTGTCATGCTGTTCCCGCACTCGTTTCTCGCCGCCGCCAAGGGTCGCCGCGTCGCGCTTTTCCCTCAGTTTAATGATCTGGGTTGTCATGTTTCAGTCCTTGATTTGGATGATGCTTTCAGATATCCTGCCCGGGAGCGTTATCACTTCCCGGAGCCAGTCGTTCGGGAGCCAGTTTATTCAACTCCGTTATTTCGTAAAGGTTTATTATTCCTGCTACGAAGTCCTGCCAGGTGTCGCTGTCTTCCCGGATCAACGCAAGCGCAGGGTTTTGAAGAGCTTGCGTTCGCCGGAGGCCCTCAATTCCAGCAGATACACGCCGGCGGCCACCGGGACGCCGTTTTGGTCGCGGCCGTCCCAAACGAACTGACTGTTGCCTTTGGCGCCGGAACTTCCTCGAAAGCCGGCTATCCGCTGCCCGCGAATGTTATGGATGTCTATCTCCACCCTCTCGCCTGCTCTGGCGGTTTGGCAGTTGATCCGCAGCTCCGCGGCAAAGGGATTGGGCGCGCAGCTCAGAGTGACGCTGACCGCGGGGCTCAGACCGTCGTCAACCTCCACTCCGGGATAGAGTTCCGGGATGATCTGGCTCAGGAAGTCCCTGACCTCGTCCTGCAGCATGAAATAGAGCGGAAAGCCCAACAGCGCCAGGGTTCCGCCGGCTTGAGCCCGGATCGCCAGCGGCTCGTTGTCGTTCACTCCGGCGTTCACGATCTCCGCCCGGTAGAGTGGGTCCGCCGCTCCCGCGAAGACATAGCTCATCGGCAGCATCCCGTTCCAGGGCGTCGCCAGCTTGGCCGGGTCCGGATGCAGGTCGGGATAGATGTCACTTTGCGCGGAAACCAGCACGGCGGAGTTGTTCAGTAGCGGTGTGATGCCCGGCAGGAAGCGGTTCAGAAAAGCGCTGTCGAACTGGCTGGGGTATTTCCAGCCGGAGATCAGCAGGGTCCCGCCGCTGAGCACGTAGCTGCCCAGCAGGTTTTGGTAGTCGATTATGTGCATGTCTGAAAAATCGTCGCAGTGCCAGAGGATGAAGGGATGGTGGCTCAGCTGGCTTAGGCTGAGCTGGTTTTGGCTCTCCAGGTCCCGCACCGTGTGGGCAAAATCGCCCAGAACATAGGCGTAGAAATCATCCACCATCTGGTCGGTGGGCGAAATGTTGGCTCCGTTGCCATGCCTGGTCTCGTCCACCAGCAGAAACCCCTGGTCGAAGGGAAAGTCGATCGGCGTGGTCACCATCCGATTGGAGGGCAGGCTGAGAAAGCCCTCCAGGTCCACCGCGGTCACGTAGTATTGATAGCTGTGGCCGTTGGTCACGGTGACGTCTGTGTAGTTCAGAGTGTTTAGCGGCGTGTCCGTCAAGCGGATGAACTCTCCGTCCGGAAACAGCTGGCGGAAAACGTGGTAACCTGCCAGCGGGATGCCGCCGCCAAAGGGATTCCAGCTCAGGTCCACGGCGCCGTCGTAAGCCAGGCAGGTGGCCAGTTGCAGCGTGTTTTGCGTGAAGGAGCGGGTCAGCACCCAGTGGTTGGGATCGATCTGAATGGTGCCAACGTCGTCGGAAAGCGCGATGGGAAAGTAGTTTGTGTAGCCTTCCGGGGTGGCCCTGACCACCACGGAGTCCGCCACCGCCGAGCCTGGAATGCTGATCGGCACGTCGATGTCGAAGAGCGTGGAAGTGGGGCTGGTGGTGGTGGCGAAGATCTTGGCCATCCCCGTATCGTTGTGCAGCACTGTGAAAGTGGCGTTGGGGATGCCCGGGGAGTAGATCCACTGTTGGAAAAACTGGCTCAGGTCTTCTCCTCCGGCCAGTTCGGCAAGGCCGATGAATTCCGCCGTGTTTATGTTGCCGCCGGGAAAGGTGGTCAGGAGGGAGCGGATGAAGTTGAAATAGCCTTCGTTGCCCAGTTTCAGCCGCAGCATGTGCAGCACGGAGGCCGATTTTTCGTAGGTGGGCGGCGCGAACATCATGTTGTACTCAGGATCGAAAATGGTCTGCGGTCCGTTGCTGTTTTCCCAGGAGACGTAGTATTGCTGGATGTTGTCGCGCAGGTAGTCGCAGCCAGCCTGCCAACCCTCATGATGCGCTTCCCAGAGGAATTCCGAATAGGTGGCAAAACTCTCTTTCAGCCACACCTCGCGCATGGTGATGGGGGTCACCAGGTTTCCGTACCACTGATGCGTAAGTTCATGCGCCACAATTGATTCGTAATTCTGGTTCCCGGTCAGGTAGGCCGCTCCGAAAGTGGTCATGGTCTGGTGCTCCATCGCCGCGTAGGTGGTCATCGGCACCACCATGTGCCCGTATTTTTCAAAGGGATAGGGTCCGTACACGGAAGAGAAGAAACCGATCATGTCTGGAACGTTGGCGAAATCCATCTGGGCGTTGTTGATTTGGCCGGGCAGCACAAAATTCTGGATGGGCAGGTCCCCGGCCTGCTGCGTGAACTCGATGTAGGGCGCGGCCGCCAAACCCATCACGTAAGTGGCTATGGGGGAAGATGATACCCAATGGTGGGTGCGGGTGCCATCGCCGTTGTCGGTGATCCCGGTCCTGATCCCGTTGGCCGCGGCCAGCCAGTCTGAGCGTACTGTTATGTTCCAGTCCACCAAAGCTTTATCCCAGGGATGATCGTAGGAAGGCCAGTAGTAGCGCCCGGCGTCGGGATTGGAGAGGGTGTAAACTGCGTTGGGGGTGAATATCAGGCCGATGTTGTAGGGCGCCGGGGAGCGGCGGGGGTGGCCTGAATAGTAAACTTTGGTCACAAAGGGGTTGCGCTGCGCTGGGGGCAGGGGAATGCTCAACAGTCCGTCAGCGTGGGTGAAGGCCACCTGCGCGTCGTTGAGCAGCACACTGTAAACCTGCAGCGAATCGCTCTCCAGTTCATAATGGATCGCATCCAGCGGCCACTCGGGCGTTACCTGCGCCTCCACCATCCCGTTGATGAACTGGGTTTCGGTGTTTATCTCCAGGTTGATCACGTATTTGCTGATGTCAAATCCGGTCAGCGAATCGGCGCGCTCGATCTCGCGTGTGCTGGGCTCCAGGCTCCAAAAGGGCTGGTTGGCGTTCAGGCCGGTGGCGAGAAACGACAAAAGAAACAGCGGCAACAACTTGGCAGATTTTATCATCTTTTCCTCAAGCGGGTTTTCACCCTGGCTGATTAATAAAATCATGCTCCCCCAACCGCTTGTTTTTGTCAATCAGATATCCTGTATTTTGGAAGTGCAGGACGGAAACAACCATGGCTTGATTTTCTAGAGTTGGATATCTGCTCACTTTCAAGGCATCCCCCCAAAAAAGTGAGTGTCAGGAATTGCAGTAGTCCCTATAACAAGAGAGTATGGCATTATTTTGTCCACCGATTTGTGATTTCCGGAGCCATTTGGCCATTTGTCCTCAAAGTTCG